>NZ_JBSYOP010000021.1:0-225253 GCF_058244685.1 Candidatus Thiodiazotropha sp. AKAK2
CCCACGGCATGACTCATCTCCCATTGAGAATTTGTCATACAGTTTATTTCAGGTGTTACCCATGTCTCCGAACATGTGTTACCTATGTCTCCGGTCTATACACCCGTAAAGGGAGAGGGGCTTTCAGATTTGTGTGAGTTAGACTGAAAGTTAGTGAGGCAGCAATGAGATAATGTACCTTATTTACAACCACTTTGAGTAGTTGCAACTGATTGTTCAAATAGCCACTAACGTGCAAACTCAGTTGGCTTTTCAATCTCATACAGAGCCTCATCGATGTTCTCCAACCGACTCTCAAGCACTGCCCGGGCATCTTGTAAGCCGCGGTTGTAGTAATATGAACCGATCTCTTCTGAGAAGAAGTCCAGTAGAAACTCTGCATCGAACTGACCAATCTCCTGATCGAGTTTTTCACTGAAATAGTTTTTGATCTTATGCACGATGAACGCTTTCTCATCGTTTGAAAACTCTATTGCAGACATGTGTTACTTCTTCTCCTTAAGCATGCTTGCCAAATCGGCGAATGGGTTGTGCGTGGCACTATTCGTCTGTTTACTCTCGGATGCATCGCCGTAACTGGAATCTTTGTAGCGGGAATGTTCGTTATCATGGCAGTAGATACACAACAATTCCCAGTTGCTACCATCAGCCGGATTATTGTCGTGATTGTGATCCCTGTGATGTACGGTAAGCTCTCGCAGGTTTTCACGAGTGAACTCCCTTGCGCATCGCCCACACACCCAAGGGTACATCTTCAACGCCTGTTCACGATAGCCTTTTTCCCGCTGCTCCCGGTTTCGACGTGCTTCGGCAACAATCTGGTCCAGTTTGTCTGAAGAATTTTCCGATGTCATGATGGTCATCCCATATTATTTTCGTTCATCCAATGTAACTCATTGTAAAAAGGTAAATTGTTTAAAGCTCAGCGCTTATTCAAGAACTACTGACCTAAAGGCTTTCGTTATCTCCACAGATTTAGGATTCCAGCCTTCGCCGGAATGACGGAATGTTCCAAGGGCTTCTCTGGTTTCTCTATTTATCAATTACCGACCATACTACCTGTAATAGTAGCGAAAGAAACTCGGTAGGATATACCTATGTATGCTAAAGCATGTGTATTTTCGATTACGACTTTTTTACTCGTAATTTTCCCAACAACCCATCAGGCAGAAGCAACAGAAAATAATTCAACCCCCATCACCCCATCTGACACTGTGGTTGGCCGAATGCTTGAGGCTCCTATCAATACCAGACCACTAACTGAAAAATTCTGGTTCGATGAAAACTGGCATGAGCACGGCATACTGGAGACCCCTTCAAACTTTGAAGTCATTGAAAAAAAAGTAACCTATCTGAATCCGGATGACAATACGGAAATTCCGGCGATTCTCTACAGGCCCAGGAAGCAGGGTAAGTATCCTGGGGTGTTGTTTCAGCACGGTCGTCGTGGTTTGGATAACCTGGTACAACGATTACCCCGACGTATGGCCGCGCGTGGCTTTGTGGTTTTGGCACCCGATGTCTATACCGCCCGCTTCATAGACAAACTACCAATCGAGCATCTCGATGCCACTGAGGGCGATACCAACGCTGGAGTGGATTATCTGCTTGCCCAAACCGATGTTTCGACGTCCAGAGTCTGTCTATACTCCCACACACGTGGCGGTTACTACACGTTACAGGTAGCAGTAAAATATAAGCGGCAACAGAAGGATATTGCTTGTTATGTCGCCTTCTACCCTCATTGGCAGAACCCCAACGCCGAAGAGCCCATGCAGGTGTACCGCTATGCGATTGAAGCCGATCGCCTTGAGATTCCAACCATGATTGTGATGGGCGAGTATGAACAGTATCAGCGCCGGCGCTCGATTGAGACTGCCGTTAAATCGATGAAACAATCGGGCAAGGACGTACGCCTGTTAACCTATCCGGGGGTTGGTCGTGGATTCGATTTTCGACCGATACATATTCGTACCTTTGCAGATGACCTGGCGACCAAAGATGCAACCGTTCGTGCCGCCTTGTTTATGCAGAAACATTTGCAATCATGGAAGAGAGAGTGACTTGAGAGCACTGTCTGTCGAGACTTGAATTAGCGTCTGATGACAGATAAGAAACCAGCATCCTTTTAGCTGGGTGATTCGGTTATAATCTCAATAATTTAACGCCACCTTCGCTTAACCATACTTTATCAATGGTGATTTCAGCTGCATTGGTTTATTTCATTTGAAATCACAGAGGTAACAAACAAAGTTCATTCTCAATGGAATCAGTTCAGCATCAGACGGGCCCGCATATACACTAGCCTAAGTCTGAATTAGGTATATCCTTCTATTTCCACACCTTTTATTAACCAGTGGCCAAACAGCCAACAGCAGTGCTGATATAAAAGGAAAAACAAATGAAAGCCTTAAAATTTTCTTTTTTTGCTTTCCTGTTGTTTAGCCATTTTTCATCAACAGGTGCTGAAACCCCTGACTCCAACAGGCAGCTCAATGGTCATGGAGGACCGGTTAATTGCGTTTCGATCAGTCCGGATGGCAAACAAGCCATCTCGGGCAGCCTCGATTACACGGTGATGTTATGGGACCTTGATTCCCCACAACCCAAGAGTACAAAACGTTTCCTCGAGCATCGGGGCGCTGTCGCTGAAGTCCGGTTTCTGCCTTCAGGAACAGAGGCAGTTTCCAGTGGTGATGATGGCACGGTCTATCTATGGGATGTGAAAGAACAGAAACTGTTACACAGGTTTGTCGGCCATCAGGCCAAAGTTGTTTCGGTTGATGTCACAGCAGATAGCAACTTGCTGGCATCGGCAAGTTGGGATGGCACTGTCCGTCTATGGGATCTTCAATCCAGAAAGGCTCTGCATGAAATCAAAGTGCATCAACAAACCATGCACTCCGTGCTACTTTCAACCGATGGAAAAACCGTCTACGCAGGGGGCTATGACGGCAAAATCAGAAGTTGGGATACACAAACGGGGGACTTTATAAAAGTCCTTCATGATCACGACTGGCCGATCAATATTATGCGTTGGTTTGCAGGTCAAATTCTGTTTGGCACCAGCAATGGCGATGTACAACTGCTCAATGTGACATCCGCCACGATTTCCAAGATCCTGATCCCACATGAAAAGCCGGTAATGGGACTTGCGGTTTCTGACCGACATGGTCTGATAGCCAGCGGCGGCATTGATGGCGTGATCCGGGTATGGGACTCTCAGCAGTGGTCAGTGATCGGTGAAACAACCGGTATCCCTGGCCCGGTGTGGGCATTGGCTTTTACCGCTGATGGCAAGGGTATCTATTTCGGCTCTCTCGATGACGAGGTTAAATACTGGAAGATCTCGGATACCGATAGCACAGACTGGGGCAAACACCATTATCAGAGGCGTTTCCAGGTGACATCAGGCGTACCCCTTGGCGAGTTGCAGTTTGTGCGTAAATGCAGCGTCTGTCACAGCCTCAATCCAGAAGTGTCCAATCGTGCCGGCCCATCCCTGTATAAAATCATGGGCCGTAAGGCGGGTACCCTTGCTGAGTACCCCTATTCTCAGGGATTGGTTCAATCTGATGTGGTGTGGACTGAACAGACGATGGATGAGCTGTTTGCCAAAGGACCGAACCATGTTGTTCCCGGGTCCAAAATGCCACTACAGAAAATCCCGGATGCTGAAAAACGTGCTGCTTTAATCGATTACCTGAAAAACCAATAAATCATCACTGGTTCGGGAGTTGTTTTACAATCACACGGTGAAACATTAAAAGTGTAGGCGCCAATTATTCAGGCATCGATACTTTGTAGTATGCATATGCGATTGCAGCCGCCCTTAATGCAGCCATACTCACCGCACCCCATAAGTTCTGAATCTGGGCTGTCTTGTCCCAGATGGATGTGGGCTGGAGGCGAACTGGGAGTTCGATATTACTTCACGACTCTCTCATTGTATTGCTACAAGCAGATATCATCCATATCAATCCTGAATCACTCTATGATAGATTTTAATCTCTCCCTCGTTGTTTAAACCAGCCATTGCGATCAGTGTTTTGAAACTTGAACCTGCAACCAATGTCTACCTACTCAGATACTGACCGGATAGGATTTTTCAGATGCATTTCTTCTCCTTTCTACTGATGCTCTGCTTCACTGCTCCTCTGTTGGCCGATGCAGAAATCGAGCGTCTCCTGCAGGCCAAGGAGGAACCCGCCGGTGTGGTCTTTGAGATCCTTGAGGATGATGATGACGCCTTAGGTTGGGCACTGCCCAAAATAGCAAAACTCAGTGCCCGTTTAAGGGAGCGATTTCCTGATCTGGCGATTGCGGTGGTGACCCACGGTCGTGAGCAATTTGCCTTGTTGGCGGACGAATCCGATGGTCTGTTGGCGCCAATACATGAGGATGCACGTCAGCTGCGAGCCGACGAGATCGATCTGCATGTTTGCGGCACCCATGCCAGTTGGGATGGTTACATACCCGAAGATTTTCCGGACTATATCGACGTTTCACCATCCGCTCCGGCACAGATACGCGACTACCAGAATCTTGGCTTTGTGTTGATTGTGCTGCAAGGACCGGACTACGATTGACCGTCAATCGCTGTTTCCTATGATCTGATAATCCTACTCTAATCCGGAGGTGGATTCTGCCTTGGGGGCCTACAGCGGATTGTTTTTTGTTTTTAAACTTCGCAAACAAGAGTGGCAAATTGTATTAGTATTTGGCATTCGATTGAACCCATTCAGTGACATAGCCTGTGAGCATTCATCGGCCGTTGGCGCTGCTTGGCGTCTATTTGCGGCTTGATTCAACTGCTTCAGCCCGATCCGCATCAGTAAAACCATTCGCGTTTATTCGCGGACTGTTTTACTTATTCAGCTGCATGTTTATACGGTATTTGACCTCCAGTTATTTATGCTACTGCTGATATAGCTTTCGTGTTGTATAAGAACAGTCGTCCAATAAAAAACCCACCCTGCTGACAGGATGGGTTAGGTTGTGAGTTCTATTCAGCGTCCCTGCTGTTAAACCATCTCCTTTTTTTAGTCCTCTACAAACTGGGCAACATTTGCATTCAAGCCACGTTCTGGTCTGCTGAACTCATGGCATGTGGAGCAATCGATGCCCTTATCCTTGACATGCTTTTCATGTACTTTGGTGAAACTCATGCTGCCTTTGTTCTCATGGCACTGGGTGCAGACCTCAGCTTCATTGCCTTTCATGCCATAGCCAAGATCATTGGCCAGATCCATGCGTAAAGGCCCACCACTCAGACTCGCATGACATGCGCCACACTCAAGTGCTGCAGAGGAGTCTTCCACGCCGTGGTTGAGGGTCTGGAAGGTATGTACCTTCTTCACGCTATAGCTGTCACCTGACTGCCCTGTCTGTTCCAGTGCGCTCTGTACAGCGGTATCGAAGCTGCCGGTGCGGAAGAACTCAAAGGTTGAATGGGCAATCAGACTGTTGCTTGCATCATGCACAGCAGACTTAGAGGTATGCTCCTTCATTGGATAGATCTTGGCGTTCTGCGTATTGACCCAGCCATTCGGTTGACCCAGTGTTATCGCATCACTGCCGTCTTCCAATACAGTTACCGGGTAGTCCGCCAGATCTTCACCCAGCACATAGACCTGACTGGTGCCGTCGAACCAATGGTAGGTCGGTGTCAGGTTGAGGGCCTTATCCTCTCTTGGCAACCAACCACCGCGACCGTTACAGGCTGCTGCTGAGAAGTGTGGGTCTTCCCAGTCACGATTGGTTTCAGTAGGCACGCCCTTGGCATAGGTTGGAATATGGCAAGTCTGACAGGCAACCCGGGTGGCATGCTTATCGCGGCTGCCGCCATTACGGTTGCTGTAGTCACCATGTGGCTTGTCATGGCAGCTTTCACAGGTAAAGTGCTCAGCGACATCATTAGGTCTGAGATCAAGACCACGCCCTTTCACACGGTGTCCGCCCGCATCATGGCAATCGGCACATGAGAGGTTCTCACCGCTTGAACTCATATGAATATCGATGCTTGGAGCGGGATCGATCAGAGCGGATGACAGATCACCACGCTTGGTACCATCGCCGCCACCCGCTTTGGCATGGCAGCTGAGACAGGACTTTCTGGTGGTTGCGTGTACAGATTGTGCTGCAGACACGCGATCCTGCATCATCGGTGATCCACCCAGGTCTACCAGGGTACTGTTGGCATCGGCCGGCTCGAACTCGAAATCGAGAGTGACTGGATCGACCACAGGGATACCCTGGGAGCCGGTCCTTACGATTGGTGGCAGGCTTGGATCAGGCTTACCATCCGCACCCATTTCAACAATTTCCAGAGGCTCGAAGTCACCATTCGGGAAGCGTTTGTAACTATCCTGATGACACATCAGACAGTCGATATTGCTCAATTCAGCCTGGCGTTCAGTCTTGTCCAAAGGCAGTTCCGAATTGGGGAATCGACCGTTACCCACATGGCAGCCCGCACAGGTAAAACGGGGCGAGTTCAAGTGAGAGCCACAATAGGTGTTGATACCGATTGCACCATCACCACGCTCACCGGCGCGGGGAAGGCCACTGCTGCTGAATGGAGTCACATCATTGGTCAGATTGATGGTATCCCCTGACTGTTGATAGTGCACGGAACCGTGCATGGCTACCGCCTGGTCTTCATGACAGCTGATGCAGGTTGATGGGCCTTCATAGATAACGATGCTGGCATGGGCCTCTGCAGCAGTCTGAGGTGGCTCTGTAGTTGCGGCATTGACAGTAATCCATACAGTGTCAGAGACACTCATTGCACCTTGATCATCAGTAACCATCAGGGTGAATTCATAGCTGCCTTCAGAAAGTGAAACACTTGGAGAAGCCTTATCTGCAGGGTTGGGTGAACCATCCCATCGATAGCTGGCTACAGAACCATCCGGATCCATTGAGCCACTGCCGTCAAGGTTGACTGTCATGCTGCTCTGACCGACCTTCAGTTGATGAGTCTGGTCAGCACCCGCATCCGCGACAGGTACTTCATTGTCCGCTGGCGGTTCGACGGGAGCTGCTTCCACAGTAATCAGAACACGGTCGGATACGCTTGATTCACCTTGATCATCTACCACGACCAAACTGAGTTTATGCGTACCTTCGCTTAGCGTAATTGATGGAGATACCACATCGGCAGGATCAGGTGAACCTGTCCAGATAAAGTCGGTAACTTTACCATCCGGGTCGGTTGAACCGCTGCCATCCAGGGTAACCTTTATGCTGGTTTGCCCGGCTTGCAGTTGATGCAACTGATCGATACCGGCATCTGCGACTGGTGCTTTATTGACTGGTGGTTCTGAAGGGCCGGTTGGATAGCAGCCTTGCGGAATCTGTTCCGTGTTACTGCTCTTGACATCCTGCTCCAACTCTCTACCCGTGGTTACATTTACAACCCGGATCCGACAGGGAAGCTGCTCCGGTGAGCGAACTCTGGAAGTAAGAGTCTCCTTTCTCAACTTCGACTCTTTGAGCACCTGAGCTGAGTCATAGGCGTTTTCGATGCGCAATCTCTGCCCTTTGTCGGCGGTAGCCTTGACGATCAACAGAGACTTTTCTACTTTCCATAGCGCCTTCTCGATTTTAAAGTCCGCACCAATAGCCACACTGTTTGAAAGCAAAACCAAAACCACTATTGACAACATCTGGAAAGACAATCTGTTCATAGCTCTCATCCCAACCATTTCAGTATAAAAACGGGCAACATCGGTTGTCCTGGAACACTTCTGTTATTGGTCATAAACATGACCATTCAGTATTTAATTGAGAATCTCAATGACATACTGGTATGGAAAAATGCTACTGCTACGAACAAATAAAAACTGTGAGGTACTCCATTCATTACTTTATTAGTATCTAGTGGAAAGTCGATTTTGGGATAATGATCACAAATTTCCAATGGTGGAATTCACCGATAGGAACGGCACAGTTGGCAAAAACGTCTATGTTATAAAGTATTGATTTAGATCATAATTATTTCAGAACACTGGCCGAAACAGTGTAAATACCTGAGTATAAATCGGCATCAGAAAACCAAATTTCCAGCTCAAAATCAGCCTTCTAGCACTCATATTTCAATTAAAAACGATCTCAATAGCGCCTATTTCCCCCCTTCTCCCAGTGAAACCTCTATTCTTTCAACCACTCAATGAGATCTTGAGTTATCAGGAAGCAAACGACTAAGCCTACCCATCGCTGACTCAATATGAGGAGCTGCCTGGTACAGGTAGCTGTACCGAGCCCACTAAGCTGTACACATTTCAACCCGGTTGAGAGTCATCATTTCCCTACGACTCACCATAATTTCATTGTTTCCGGAGTAAGGGAGCACTATGACCACCCATTGATATCTCTATATATGGTACTCGGAGCCGTAGCGACTATTATTTAACAGATTCGAAGTGAACATTGACAAACCCCTTCATTCAGCGGAGCAAGCAAGTGCTGTCTCTATCGGCACTTTAATAAAATCGATTCATAAGCAGTTTTTTTTAAGTTTTACTCTTTTGGGAAACTCAACAGATAGAGATCATTAAGTATTCCCTGTTCGATTCACTGTTACGGCATCACGGCACATGACCGAATTCAGGTAAACGATCAAATGCGTTCTGACTCTCGCCGGCATCGGGAAATAAAAATGGCCATGCAATACGACTTACCATCAACTGATGGTACTTATCATTTAGCTGAATTCTGATGAATAACGGCATGAAAACTCTGTTCCCTGTATGGCAGGCCATGTTACGACGCCTGGCGTCGGTTCATCCCGGTGAGGGTCGTGCTGTCGCCTGGTCGTTTCTCTATTTCTTTTCAATTCTGAGCAGCTACTATGTGCTAAGACCGATTCGCGATGAAATGGGCATCGTTGCAGGTATCGATCAACTGCAATGGTTATTCACCGGCACCTTCATCGCCATGTTACTGGTGGTACCACTGTTTGGCTTTATCACCTCAAGATTGCAGCGGAAGCGGTTTCTGCCCTATGTCTATCTCTTTTTTGTTATCAATCTGATACTTTTCTATCTGATATTCGAATCGGCCGATTCCCTGACAAATGTCGCCCGTGTTTTTTTCATCTGGCTAAGTGTTTTCAACCTGTTTGTGGTCTCTGTCTTTTGGAGCTTCATGACCGATCTATACCGGAACGAACAGGCAAAACGCCTGTTCGGTTTGATTGCCAGTGGGGGAACCGTGGGAGCATTGACCGGCCCGCTTTTGACTGCGACGCTCGTACAGCAGCTGGGTACCAGTCAGATGATGCTGATTTCCGCCGGATTGCTCTGCCTGTCGATTCTATGCATTAACCGGTTGATCCGGTGGCAGGCGACACGCGGAGACCGGCAGGGGCAGAGCGACAGATCAGTTGAAAGAGTTGAGAAACCGATTGGCGGAAGCATCTGGGATGGCATCCTGCTGGTTTTACGCTCACCCTACCTGATGGGGATCTGTGTTCTGATGCTGCTGTTTACCCTGCTCTCCACCTTTCTCTATTTTCAACAGGCACAGATCATCAAACTCGCCGTCGCTGATTCTGAAGCACGTACTGCCCTGTTTGCAACCATCGATCTCTCCGTGAATGCACTCACCCTGTTCCTTCAAACCTTTATCACCGCCCGACTGATAAAGGGGTTTGGGCTGGCACTGGTGCTGGCATTGATCCCACTGCTGCTCTGTTTTGGCTTCGTTCTGCTGGCCCTCTTCCCGGCACTTCCTGTTTTGATTGGTGTCCAGGTATTGAGACGAGCAGGTAATTACGCCGTCATGCGTCCATCCAGGGAGATGCTCTATGTGGTACTCAAACGGGATGAAAAATATAAAGCAAAGAACTTCATCGATACGGTTGTCTACCGCGGAGGTGATGCAGTCAGCTCCTGGGTCTATACAGGATTCCGCACACTTGGCATGAGTCTCTCAACGATAGCCTGGATCGCTGCCCCGATCTCCCTGATCTGGGCCTGGGTGGCATACAGGCTCGGTCAACAGCAGAACCGGATTGCGACTCAACCCAATTCTCAGAATGGAGACGAGTGAGATGAAAAAAACCGATATCCAGTTAAACAGACGCACTCTATTGAAAAGCCTCGCCAGTATTGGTGGTTGTCTGCTGTTTCCCTCCAGCCGGTTATTTGCCGAGCCAACCACGATCATAAAGAAACCAATCCCTGCCAGTGGCGAGTTGCTGCCGGTAATCGGTATGGGTACTTCCCGGACATTCGATTCAGTGGGCGATCCAAGCCAACTGGAAAACCTTGCCAAAGTGCTGAACTTATTTTTCACCAATGGGGGGAGTTTGATCGACTCCTCACCCATGTACGGCAACTCCGAAGCGGTACTCGGTCAGTTACTCAAGACAGACACAAAAAATCCTGAGCTGTTCACTGCAACAAAAGTATGGACCAGTGGCAAGGATTCAGGCATCCGACAGATGGAAAACTCCCGCAAGCTTTGGGGGGTAGCGCAATTCGACCTGATGCAGATTCACAACCTGGTGGATTGGCAGGTCCACCTGGAGACACTGAAAGCAATGAAAGCGGCCGGGAAAATTCGCTACATCGGTATTACCACCTCCCATGGTCGGGACCACGATGAACTCTACCAGGCATTGAAGCATCACAAGTTCGACTTCGTTCAACTGAGCTACAACATCGTCGACCGGGAAGTGGAGCAACGCCTGTTGCCACTGGCTCAGGAGCGCAATATCGCTGTGCTTGCCAATCGCCCCTATGCCCGGGGTGCGCTCTTCAGGAAGACCAGAGGAAAAAGTCTGCCCGAGTGGGCCAAGGCGTTCGACTGCCACAGTTGGGGGCAGTTTTTCCTCAAATATATCGTCTCTCACCCAGCGATCACCTGTGCAATCCCGGCCACCAGTAAGACCCATCATATGGTAGACAACATGGGAGCCTGCCATGGAGCCCTTCCCGATGCGAAGACGCGGCAAAAGATGACGCAATATTTTCAGGAAATATAAAACAACCGGTTATTGCCAGAAACAAACAAGCGTTGCTCGATGCAAACTATAAGCGGTCTTTTTTGACAACTCGGGAGACCTTCCATGGATTCCACCGGTCTGCATAGGAGGCTTTGTGTATGAACTCCATGATGTAGGCATAGGTTCTTACGATACGCAGATAGAGGCCAGTATAGAGCGGCATCAATGGCAGGTAGAGAATCAGCAGCAGATCCTGCTTGCGCAGGGTTTTTTGCAGTAACACCATCGCCACCACAAACTCGGCAAGGTTAGCCAGGGTATAAAGCAGGTAGTTCACTACGATGATATGTTGTAATAAAGCGCCGTAAAAGAAGATCACCTGCGCCACATAAAACCACCACTTAAAATTCAGGAACAGATTGTAAAAGAGGTTTTCCACCGTTGCGATGAAATTACTTAACCTGAAGTTCGATGTCGGCATCAACACATCGACATGCTTACGGGCACGAAAACGGACCATCGATCTGTCCCAACGAAATCGTTGCCGGGCCAGCTTTCGAAAACTCGTAGGCACATTGGTGTAACAGACAGCATGCGGTTCGTGCACCACTTTCAGACCAAGCTTACGGATCTTCATGGTGATATCCCCATCCAGACCCGGCCCCACATCCCAACCTCCGAGTCGATCCAGCGTATCCCGACGAAACGCACCATAGGCACCAGCAATGATACGCAGAATACCAAGCATCGAGGATACGGTCCGTCCGGTGGAAATACCTTTGAAATACTCGATTGCCTGAGTTCGGGTTGCCATGGTTTGATTGAGATTGGCAACCCGGATATCACCGCCCACAGCAGCTATGTTGGCATCCATGTAAAACGGTAACAGGATGGTTTCAATCGAATCGTAACGAAGCTCTGAGTCCGCATCGAGATGGATGACATACTTACCAGTTGAGTAATAGAGCGCCGTGTTTGCCGCAGATGCTTTTCCGCCCCGCACTTCATTTCGCACATATTGATCGATCTTGCCATCCTTATGCAGCTTCCGACATATAATCTCTGTATCATCGTCGGAACCATCATCGACAATCACGATTTCAAGCTTTTTATAGGTTTGGCGGGTCAACGATTCTGCAAGACTTGGAATGTGTTTACCTTCATTCTTTCCTGGAACGATAACCGAAACCAGTGGCTTCTCGTGAAAAAGCAGTCTCCTGGCTTCAGCACGACGTTGTTTATTTCGTTTACGTCTTGGCAGATAAAGGGTCAGGATAAGAACATCAAATACCACGTATCGGGTCAAATCGAAAAGAAAGAAGGGCCAGAAGTAACTGACCAGCTGTGCCGCACTCAGTCCTGTAATGAAGTCCCAGGTATCATTCAGCATGATGTTCGCTTAAAAATGATTCCAGATAAGCGGTCAAATCCAGAGCGGTATCCACATTGACGATTTGTGAGATAATATCCGGACTGGCTCCCAGGCTGGCTTTGAGCAACTCCCCCACACCACTACTCAGCCGTCCCTCGACAATCTTTGCATCGTCAGGCGAAGTCTCTGTCAGCAGCATCAGAAACAGGGACTCATTGCGACTACTGATCAGATCGGAACTGCGCAACATGGCATAAAACAGATTGGCCAGCTCTTCATAAACCTCACTGGTTCTCTCTCCCAGCGTAAGATAGATCTGCTCCAAACCTTTGATATCGATTAACAGCAGACTTGAGTGGGAAACCTTATACCGTCCGATCCTCGCCTTTTCGACTGCGATGAAGCGTTCGAACACATCCAGTGGCAACAACTGAAGTCTGCGTTCTAGAATCGATGCAAAAAGCGAATCCAGCCCATAGAGTGCTGCATTGAGACCGAGCATACTGAGTTTATAGGCTTCGATATTGCGATGAATCTGAATTTCGGGTGGAGCAGTTCGATGACAGTCAAAGCAGGTCGTTGCAATTTCAGGCTCCTGGAATCGATGATCACAACTTCGGCAGTGGTACATCATCGAGGGCTTGTCATAATCAACTCCGATATGTCTCAAGGTCTGATCACACTTGGGACAAACCAGCCGCTCCTCTTGCCTGAAGTCTGATAGTTCCGCCGTATAGCCACAACGGAAGTGATGTATCAGATCATCCGCATCGAGCTCTTCCGACTCACATTGGGGGCAGGTCTCTTTGAAATTGAGGAACGCACAGCCACAGCTGGCACACTGGTGTGTGCGGGTTACAAAGCGCGTCTGAACCAGATGTTGTGAGTTAAGAAAATCAAGGGTTTTCCAGATGCTTTGATCATAACCGTCGAACAAGCTTTCGATACCGGTAAAAGTATAACCGCCACGATTCTGAATCGAGGCTACCGGTTCCACTTCCCTGTCTCTACTGTAGAGATAGCGGACGACCCGCAGCGCCATATTGGTATCCGCTTTTAATCGCTGCTCCTGAAGGGCATCAATTCGTCGATTAATAGACTCAACCTCATCCAATAACTTGGCAGGCAGCTGCTGCTCCAATTGCTGAGAAGAGATCACAAAATCGACCTGGTCCTGCAGCGATTTCGATAAATCCCCACCACTATTAATCAAAATCAATGGCTTTAGATAGATTGCCGGGAGCAATTTCTGCCTTACCAAGCCAATTATCCTATAGGCTTCTGATTCACTGCCAACCTCCAACAGAAAATAGTCGGCATCCGCTCCCACTTCCAAACTGCGCCATAGAGTATCATCTGTCGACTTCTTGGCAGGTAGATGAAGAGGGTTCTGATCCCCTGTAATCAATAGTCCTTCGCTCATCTTTCCCCCTCAACAGTCACTGCCATTCGGTCGAATTCCAGCCACCGTTTTGCCTCTTCGCCGTTGATAGGCTTAACCCGTAGGTGCAAAGCACTCTCTTTTGGCGTGTAGTCATCAAACTTTCTATCGGGAAAGGGAACAGCGGCAGACTTCAGGCTGGAAACCTCGGCTGGGCTCAGGCTCCCGTCAGGCAACCTGACATTCACGGTTTGCCCGGTCAATACCGGCAACTGATCATCCGCCCTGGTAAAGGCATCGACCCATATCTCCGGAGTTTCAGGCATCAAGATCAGAATCGTCTCTTTTCGGTTGACGATCTCATACAGATGATGATTGACAGCAATCACATGTCCATCCACCGGAGCGGCTATTCGTTCAAACCCACAATCTTCAACCTCACTATGGCTTTTCAGTTGCAGCTCCAGCTCTTGTTGCTGTAACTCGATCTCCTGCGCAAGGATCTCGATCTCTACTTCCAGCTCATCCAGAATTCTCTGCAGAGTCTGTGACTCAGTCTGTTTACGCCGTTCCAGCTCCAATACCCGGCCAAGACGCCGTTCATCGATTAACTGCTGCTTTCTGGCTGCACTCTTATCCCTGCGAAGCTTCAAGCCCTTCAATCTCTGCTTATCGAGAGCAATCGATTGTCTGAGTTTTCTGATCGCTTTATCGGATTTGGCTGCACACTGCTGGTTGGTTTCAAGCACCACGATCTGCTCCCCGGAAACTACCCTGTCCCCCGCTTTTACAGTGAGTGTGGCGATTCGTCCTCCCTGCAGCGCAGCGACTCGAACCCGTTCAACTGCCACTTGTCCATCAACTTTGAACTGGGTAAAACGGGTAAAAGTGAAATAGATCAGATAGACCGCCAGTAGCGTCAGAAACAGTAGGTAGAGCCCATGCGTCAGGCGTGACCAGAACGACTTGGGCGCCTGCCCCTCCGGCCCCACAACCACAAAACTTTTCTTGTTTCTAATTCTCATCTATTGACCATCACTGAGTTGCAGATAACTGTCGAGATCGTGTAGCGCGAACTGCTCAACTCCAAATGCTGAAGCGAGCTCTTCTATGACGGATTCCAATTCAACTTCATGCATGAAGTCCTCAGGCCGTAATGCCACCACAACTTTTGCCACCGACATATGGGGCAGTACTTTAGCGAGCCGACGTTTTAAATGTTCAACCCGGTTGATTTCGTAGGCCATGAGATAGACTCGATCAACATTACGATCAAGATATTGATAATCCTCACTATCCCAATGCAATGGCACAGATACAGCAAGTTTGACCTGTTCACCAAGACGTTGCTGAATGGCGCTGATCAGCTGCTGATATCGATCCAGATAGTTGCGCCTGCTCTGTTTGAAATCAGGCAATGTATGGGGCTCCACATCGATATGGAGATAACCGCTGCGTTCAGTTAACTGTTCGAGCCTGTCCAGTAGACTTTTTTGTCTGGATTGCTTCAGCCAACCGTTGTCCCCTACCAAGGTCTGGATATCAATTCCCTGCTGCCGGGCATTGTTCATAAAGTCGATCAGTTTCAGCTCGGGTATCCTCGCATTCCCACTCAACACAACCTCTGAAACACCTTTGGCGCGTAAAAACTCCTGAATTACGCCATTCGGCATCTTAATGAAGCTGTCAGACCAGATGTAGATGGAGCGCTCGCCCCGTCTGGCCCGGTAAAAACTGTTCTTCAATGGTGTCGCCTGTACCAGTTCGGTACTGTAGGCAACCCCGGATCGGGCAAACACCCGATGTACCCGCCGATACATCTCTTCCACAGCACGCATCAACTCCACCGCACCTTCAATCAAGGTTGTCATCTGGGTTACAGCGGACTTGAAACCACCCTCCTGAGGTAGCCAGTGGTGCCGCCCAATGGACCGGCGTAACTGTTCGTAGGCAGCCAGGTAGCGATAGTTCTGCTTCACTACCCGTTCCCGCTGCTCCAAAAGCTCACCATAGGCCAGCTCAGCCCGTCTCAGCCGACGCCTTTGCTCATCCTTCAGCTCCTGTTCGAGTTCCTTTTTGTGGAGATCAACCACCGATTCGGAGTAGCGACCACCGGCAAGCGGCATGGAAAACGCAGCCCCGACCGTCGCTCCATTTTCATCACGATCCTCATCAATGTTGTAACGCAGGTAGAAACGCAATCGTTTATCGTCATTGGCAACGCTTTGTTCATCCAGTATCGAATGTTGCAACTCGACCAATCGTTGCTTTTCCGGATCATCCGTTATTCGCCGTCTGATCTCACCCATATCCATATCCAGCAACGGCGGCATACCGGGTCCGACTTCGTCCAGCTGGCGATCCAGCCCATTCTGCAGCATTCGATAGTGCTCCAGAATCGATTTCAGCTCTCTTTGGCTGTCAAGCAGGTCGTCCAGATAGAGCCCACCCATCAGATAACTCTCTTTCTGCATCGCGAAGAGTTTTGCCAGAAAGTTTTCCTTGAGCGTCAGCAGCGGCAGCCAGACAGGGGCAAAGCTGTCTCTGGTTGAGTCGTAGCGACAGTTCTCCAGGGCCTTGCGAAGATCGAGTTTGGCTTGCAGAACCTCAGTCTCGGCTCTAGTCTCTGCCAGATTGGCACGATGCTTTTTTTCCCGATAACCATCCTCAAGCACTCGCCAGGTCAGGCCCAGGTAGGCGCGTTGTCTGTCTTCGGATTCGAAGTCCGAATCCCACTCATCCCGTACACCGGCATCGAAATAGAGGCCCAGGTCCTTGCGTGAAAGATCAGCCTCTTTCAACAGGGCCTGTTGTCGGTAGTTGACCGATTGGGATCTTTCACAATCCGTTTTTAAGAGATTTCTGGTTGAACGATCAGACATTTGATGGGAAATCAAATGATCGAGCTGATCGGCCTGCTCAGAGAGCCATTGCCAGTAGTGTTCGCCTTGTTGATCTCCCGGTGGAGCTGAACTCGGTGTTAGGCTAACAGCCTCTGAAACGGTGGAGTTCCGCTCAGCAGCAGTTGAGAACAGAGGGGATATCAGGCCAAGAAGCAACAGAAACAGAAGATTTAAACGACTAGAGTGTTTCACTTAAACAGTTAGGTATACAGTTGTTTTCAAGAGTATGGATTGTTGGCATCTGGAGTCAAGTAAACTTTTGAAAACTAACTGCCAATTTATCTTTGTGCAAGATAAAGTTTGGCATTGACGACAATCAAGATCCATAAACTGAATTCAATGCCAGCAGACCCTAAGGCTTCCTTAATAAATGAGACAGCTATGGAGATTTGGGCTCCACCAACTGGCGACCGGACAGCTTTCCAATACCTGCTGAGACTCTGACCGAAACACTCTCTCCCAACACCAACAGACAAGGTGTCAAAATCAGTGTCAGCAGCGTTGCAAATGAGAGACCTCCTGCAATGGCACTGGCGAGTTGCGTCCACCACTGGGTGGATGGCGCACCGAAGCTGATACTGCGGTGAATCAGGTCGATATTCATTGCCAGCACCATCGGCATCAGTCCCAATACCGTGGTGAATGCAGTCAGAAACACCGGGCGCAAGCGTCTACGCCCGGTTGTCAGTGCCGCATTGAAACTGTCCAACCCCTCACGGCGCAATCTGTTATAGGTATCGATCAGAACAATATTGTTGTTCACCACGATACCGGCCAAAGCGATGATGCCCAAGCCGACCATCACCACCCCGAAAGGTTGAGCGGTAATCAATAATCCGAGCAGAACCCCTGCGGTTGAAAACACAATGGCGGAAAGCACCAGAAAGGCCTGATAGATGGAATTGAACTGAATCACCAACACCAACGCCATCAGAAAGATGGCGCTGATGAAGGCCCCCATGAGAAAGGTCATGGCTTCCCGCTGATCTTCATCCTCACCTTTGAAACTGATCTTCACCATGGCATCCAGATCAGCATCCGCAATCAGCTGCTGCAGCCCTTTCAGCTGGTTGTCCGGCAGTAATCCTTCCTCCACATCCGCCTGGATGGTAATCACCCGTTGTGCATCGACCCGGCGCAGGTTACCGCTTTTAGCGGCAGGTTGCAGGGTGACGAAATTACTGATCGGCACCATGCCTTTTACGGTGGAAACCTTGAGTTGATCCAGTTGCCCCAGGTTACGCTCGCTGTAGGGAAAGCGTATTCTGATATCCACTTCATCATCGGTATCGTCCGGTCTGTACTCGGTTACCTTGATCCCGGTGGTGATCATCTGTACCGCACTACCCAGCATTGATACACTCGCGCCATAGCGGGCGGCAAGTTCACGATCGACTTCAAGACGCCAATCGATTCCGGGCAGCGGTCGATCATCCTCAATGTCAATGTAGCCACCCTGTTCAGCCATCAGTCCCCGCAACTGGGAGACCACTTTGGCAACCCGTTTAAACTCTCGACTGCCGAGCTCGATCTGAATCGGTTTACCTCCGGATGGACCATTCTCCGCTTTGCGAAATTCAATCTGAATACCTGGAATATCTTGTGTGCGCTGACGCATCTCTTCAAGAATTTCAGCCGCCGGTCGTCGTTGATCCCAGTCGATAAATTCAAGCTGTATTACACCAACAACATCTTCTGCCATATTCTGCCCCTGGGCCGAATTGAAAGAGCGCGCATAGACCGAATCAAGCTCGGGAAAATCCAATACCCGCTGTTCGACCTGACGCACAATGGCATCCTTTTCATGAACAGAGAGATCACCACGGGCATGTACCTGAATCTGAGCAAATTCCGGTTCCACATCCGGAAAGAACTCCATACCCTTACCAAACTGCATATAGGAGAGGTAGGCGATAAACATCGCCAGCAATGCCACTCCCAGAGTCTTTCCCGGATGATGCAGGAGCTTTGCCAACAGTTTTGCATAGCGTTGAGTGAAACTTCCTTCCACAACTGTTTCGGTCGTTTGCTCACGCCGGCTGATCGTGCCACCCAGTACAGGTACAAACACCAATGCCATGGCCAACGATGCAGTTAAGGCAATAATCACCGTGATCGGCAGATACTTCATGAACTCCCCTACCAATCCCGGCCAGAACAGCAATGGGGCGAATACCGCCAGAGTGGTCAAGGTGGATGCGGTAATCGGCCAGGACATGCGTTTTGCCGCTGCCGCATAGGCATTCATGGGAGTATTCCCCTGCTGCATTTTGCGGTCAGCCATTTCAATCACGACGATGGCACCGTCTACCAACATACCCACCACCAGAATCAAACTGAAAAGCACCACGATATTGAGTGTGAAGCCCATTGAGTCGAGCACCAGCATAGCTGCAAGGAATGAACCGGGTATTGCCAATCCGACCAGAACGGCCGATCTTGGCCCTAATGCCGCGATGATCACAATCATCACCAGAATGATGGCGGAAAGAATGTTGTTCTGCAGGTCGCTGAGCATCTCTCTGATCTGATCCGACTTATCCTGCATGTAGGAGACATTCAATCCGGTTGGCCAATGTTTGCGCTCAGCCTCGACAACGCTTCTGACTTCAGTGATGGTATCGATGATATTGGCACCAACCCGCTTTTTGACCTCTAGGGTCAAGGCAGGCTGGCCATCCACTCTGGCGAAACTCTCTGGATCCTTGAAACTGCGTCGGATACTCGCCACTTCACCAAAGGTAATCACCCGGTCGCCATCCACCTTAACCGGCATACGCAGTACATCATCCAGCTCTTCAATAACACCAGGCACCTTGAGCACCAACCGACCAGCACCTGTATCCATTGCCCCGGCGGCAACCAGTCGGTTGTTACTTGTCACCATGGAAATCAATTCATCATATTCGACCCCGTAGGTCTCCATGATCGCCGGATCGACAATCACCTCAAGCACAGCTTCACGATCGCCACCAATCACCGCTTCCAATACCCCCGGCAGGGCCTCGATACGATCCTGCAGATCCCTGGCGATAGTCACCAGACTGCGTTCCGGAATGGGACCGGAGAGGGAGACAGTCAAGACAGGAAACAGAGCGACATTCACCTCTACCACTTCTGGCTCGTCTGTCGCATCCGGCAGCTTCACTTTTGCGATATCGACCTTTTCACGCACATCGGTCAACGCCTGCTTACTGTCAAAACCTGCGCTGAACTCCAGTTGCACAGAAGCATGCCCTTCACCTGCCGTACTCTTCATCTCTTTGAGACCGGCGATGGACTGCAGCTCTTTCTCCATCGGCCTGACCAGCAACCTTTCAGCATCTTCAGGTGAAATACCGTCATGGCTCATTGAGACGTAGATGATGGGTACCGCAATATCGGGTTCCGACTCTTTTGGTATCCCGTTATAGGCCATGGCGCCAGCAACAAGGATAAACAGCAGTGAGAGTAGAACCGCGCGACTGCGGGAGAAGGCAAGATCGATCAGAGTATTCATTATGATGCCGGAACCGGTATCACGGTTTCACCCGCGTTGACGAAGCCCTGTCCCTGAGAAATCACCTGAACAGATTCAGGCAACCCGGAGACCCAGATACCATCCGCTTCGGTACGCACGAATTCGATCGGATGAAAAGCGATCAAACCGGCCTGATCAACACTCTTGATACCAACTGTGCCACTGTCATTCAACGCAAGCACGGCCGGTGAAATGAAATGAGCCAGTTCCTTGCCGATGACGATTCTCAACTCCGCACTGACACCGGCATTGAGTCGACCAGCCTTGTTATCAATCTCCGCTTCAACCCGGAAGCTGTGGGTCTCTGAATCACCGAGCTGGGAGATATAGGTGATATTGCCTTCGGCCTCTTGTCCGTCCAGCAACCGCACTTTGATCAGCTGCCCCGCAGCCAGTTTTCCGGCTGCCTGTTGAGAGACCAGTCCAACCGCTTTGAGTAGCGATTCATCAAGGATCAATGCAACTTTGTCACCCTTTTCCAGATGACTGCCCAATTCCACAAATCGCTGTTCGAGAATACCGCTGAATGGCGCCTTGATCTGGATATAGTCCAACTCCAGCCTGGCTCGTTTCAGATCAGCCTCCGCGGCCGCCAGTGAGGCAAGAGCCGATTTCAATTGATTCTCCGACTGAAGTCCACGCTGCTCAAGCTTACGCGCCCCTGCCACTTCGAGTTTAAAGTGATCCACCGCCGCCTCAGCCCGCTTCAGCTGAGCATGGCGATCTTCAGCATCCAGTTCAACGATCGGCTGTCGAGCGTCAACCCTTTGGCCTTTTTCAACCGGTAATTCAGCCACCTTTGATGCGGTCTGAGCACGCACTTCAATGGTGCGATTCGGCATCAGTTCACCCTGCACCACGATCTCCCGATCGATCATCTCAGCTTTGATATCAAGTACCTGAACCTGCATCAACGGCTTGGAACTGAGCGCTTCGGTGACAATAGGATCAGTCACTTTCGCCATGGCACCACTTAACATCCAAATCACAACCAGCGTCAGAAGTCCGACTGATAAATAGGTAGAATTCTTCATTGCATCCTCGTTACTGACTCTCAGTCAGTTTATGACCACCGGTCATTTTGCAGTAAATTTTTTTAGCGATGGCCGATTACGCCAGCCATCATAAAAGCAGTCACGGCTTCTAATATTTCAGTTTCATCGCCATGCAGGCACCAGTCACGGCCGGCCCACAACATTTCAATCGCACCATTGAAACAGGCATGCATACCCATATGGATGTGTCCGGTAGGACGATTTGCGATTAGGCCCTGCTCCATGGCCGACAACAACATCGGATCTCCCCACTCACCGAATGCCCTGTCAAGATCCAGAAAGGAGGAGCGCCAGGCCTCTTCAGCCCGCTCCCTGAAATCGATTCTTTTACAATATTCAACCACATAGCGATATTCCCGGTGCTCAAGATGGTACTTGAAGGCAAGCCTGAAAATACGCTCAAAACTCGTTAGTATCTGATTGGAGTCAAAAGTTTCTTGCTTCAGTTGAAATAGTAGGCCTTCGTAAAACCTCAACATCAGACGAAACAGCAGCTCATCTTTGCTGGCAAAGTGGTTGTAGACCGTGCCCTTGCCGATTTCCGCCAGTTTGGCAATCTGGTCGATCGATACAGACTCCCAGCCCGGGCCTGAAAACAGAGTCAACGCAGCATCCAGGATATCTTCTTCCCGACGCTCAAACTCTCTCTGTTTTCTTAGTGATTTCATGATCGCTGCTATCGAATAAATATGACTGTCAGTCATTTTATGACTAATAGTCATATTTTTCAAGGTTCAACTCAACTGACACCTCACTGAAGCGCCATCGAGCCTTTGGAAATGGGACCAGCCGCCAGTGCTGTGCAGAAAAACCGGACTCCGAGACTGGCCTTTCGAGCCGGAAGGTTTAGTCAAGCTGTATGATCATTCATCAAGCAAGACACCATCTGGAGAGACCACCGGCAAACCGAATATCCGCCATAGCTGCATCCCTCCCCGATAGTAGAGTAATTTCTGTTTGGGGTATCCGACCCCAATCAAGCCCCGGATTGCGGTAGGAGATTGACCACACCAGGGACCGTTACACCAAATAACCAGCTGCTTTGCCTGACGGAAGTCCCATCTCCCGTTGACAAATCGAGCGCCTAAACGTTGCAGCGATTCCTCAAGGGTAATTTCATCAGCACCCTGCGTTGGATTGAGGTGAGTAAAAGGAATATTGATTGAGCCGGGTATGGTACCCCGTTCATGCCAATCTTCGGTCCTGGCATCGATCAGCAAACCTTGTTGTTCAACAAGCTGATTCTGTAAAAAGGCGATCAGTTCTACTTCACCAATCGTTTCAATCCCATCCGCAACCTTCATTGGTTGGGCACAGAATGGTGGACATGGTCGAGAGGTCCGAGCAAAATCGAACTCCAACATGGCCTCGGTGTCCTGATTACGACGAATGGTGATCATCTTACCCTGATGTTCGACCTCAAATTCGTCAATCTGCGCTGTTATGTTCACCTCCAACCCCTGAGCGGTGACTGTAAAAAGCAGCGTTCCCAAGAGAAGTAAAACAATGCGTTTAGAGTTCATCCTGTATTCCATCTTAAAAGCCAACTAAGGTGTATCGTGCTGATTCGAACTCATCGGCAGTCAGCAGCAATCGATGTTTTTTTATATCTTATCCGGACAGTTGTTACCAACCCTTGAAAGGTATGGATTCTAGGGCCTGTTATCACGCCCTAGAAAACCGGCGACTAGATCCGATTCTCTGGCAATTGCATATACTCCTGCCATTGGCGATCCAATAGTTCACACAGAATTTCCGCTGACTGGCAACTCAATGGATCGTTCTGCTGTTCGATAAGCTTGTAATCAACGAGTTTTTTCAGACCATCCTCGATATCAAAATCGATTGTGCAATCAAACTGTTCCATCAACCAGGTTTCGCAAGCCGAATCTAGCTCCGCGCTATTGTTTATCTTCTGCAGGTTAATCAGACCATAGGCGAGCAGCGTCTCCTTGATCTCTTCCTGCCGTGCCTGATCGATCAGATAGGTGATTGCCCCCATGTTGTTATCAAGATTATTGAAGTAGAGATTCTGAGCCAGGGAGGCCATATACCTGGTTCGCTGGACAAACACTTTGTTGATTTGACGCCAGAGTAACGCCGCAAAACCTGCCACAGCCATAACGATAGCCAGCGGTGAAACTGCGGCGGTTAATTTACCAATGGTAGCCACCAGGCCACCAGCCGTACCACCACCACCTGTAATCGCTAGCTTGATCTTATCAATGGTTTTCATTCTTATTTTACAGTCAGGAAACAGCATCTCAAGATCAGGTCTTAAGATATCTTTGAACAACTTGATATGAATTCCCGACTTGTGATGTTCTTTTGGATAGTGAAGCAGCAGACAGATTCTCTGATAGGCGATCAGATTGACACTCCGTTTTTTGATAAACAAGGTCTTCCAGTCCCGAACCATCACTGACCGTTGGCTTTTAGCACGATAAAACAGAGAGACATCTGCAAATTGATCAAAGTCGATCTTTACATCCAGACCGTAGGGAGAGGTCTGCTCCAATGCGTATTCGATCTGCTGCCGCGTGAGTTCACTATAATTCGCCTCATGCAACAGTTGCTTTATCTGCTGGATTGTATCTGCAGATTGAATCGATTCAGCGCCCTCAACTAACAGCTCCCGGTCAGGATTGAAGGGTTGGTAGAGCTGCTTCAATTTTATCAATCGATCAGAGAATTGCAGGGTAATCAGTCTTCTGATCTTATGCACAACCCTTACCTGTTCAGTGGACAGGCCAGCCCTGACCAAGGCGGTAATCAATCGGGATGTACTTACAGGTATAAAATGATCGAATTGGGCAATACTTTTGTGTTCTTGCATCAGGTCAGTAACCGTTTTTTATGATATTGACGGATCACCGCATGTTACCCATGTTATTGAGATTCATTGGGGCTGCGGCTATTCGGATTCATGCGAGCTAATTTGTTCACCTGGCGAGCAACCGGCTCCAGGTAGATCCAATCAGGCCATTTTCAACTGAGCAGCCCGATTGTTGTTTTCTGCTGACTCGATGACTGCCTGGGCCAGTGTCTCCAGCGCTTTCATCGGCACCCCCTGTTTATGCCGGATCATAACGGTAGGCACCATTGCCAGGTGCGGTGAAATCTGCTCCATCGCCAGCTCATCGGCATAACGACTTTGTGCGACTACCCAGGCAGGCATCAAGGTACAGCCCAGGCCGACTGAGACACATCCGAGTATGCCGTCCAGGGTGCCCAGTTCCATAACCTCACTGACCTGCTGACCACACTCCCTGTGCCAGGCCAGTGCACTGGCCCGATAGGCGCAGCCTTCACGAAACAGGATAAGCTGGGATTGGCAGTCAGTTCCTCTGGCCCGAACCAGAACCAGCTCTTCACGACCAATGTCACAGACCAACAACTTCTCCTGGTCCACCCTGCCGGCTACAAAAGCACAGTCCAGTTTATGATTCAATACCCGCTCAACCAGTGCTGAAGAAGTGTCAGTCACGACTCTCAGCTCCACCCCTTTGTGGGAGGCTTTCAATCTTTTCAACGCGGGCGCCAGACGCAGGGAAGCGAAGGTCTCCATGGCTCCGATGCGGAGTTCACCGGATTGCTCGCCAACCTGCCGAACCGCCATGCCCGCCTGCGTCTCCAGTTGCAGAATCTGGCACGCATACTCATACAACACATGACCGGCAGGCGCCAGCGCCAGACCACGCCCCTTGCGATAGAAGAGTTCTGAATTCAGCTCCTGTTCGAGCCTTTTGATTCTACTGGTCACATTGGACTGAACTGTATTCAGCTTTCTCGAAGCCGAGAGTATTCCACCCTCCTCCACCACGGCCTTGAATGTTAAGAGTGAATTCAACTCCATGACCTTTCTCCAATTCAGAACGAAATCTTCTCAAATATTCACTTTATTTGATACATGGAAGTATGTAAGTTTTATCCATCAAACTCAAGGGCGACCGATGAACCCAAAAACAGAGCGATTGAAGATACTGGTGGCCGGCATTCTCAGCCTGATACTCACCCTGGGTATCGCCCGGTTTGCCTACACGCCCCTACTCCCGATCATGCAGCAGCAAGCGGGACTTGGTATCTCGGAAGCGGGCTGGCTGGCCTCGATCAACTACATCGGCTACCTGACCGGTGCGATTATCGCAGCACTGATCAGTGACCTCATGCTGAAAGACCGTTTATACCGGATTGGATTAATCGTTGCGGTAGTAACCACAATCGGCATGGGTATGACGGAAAACTTCTGGATCTGGTCCCTCTTGAGATTTTTTGCCGGTCTGAGCAGTGCTGCTGGACTTTTGTTGGGATCGGGGTTGATTCTCAATTGGCTGATACGCCATGACCATCGAAGTGAACTGGGTATCCATTTCAGCGGCCTCGGGGCGGGAATCGCAATCTGTGCAGCACTGGTTGAGGTCATGAAGTCACATCTGGATTGGAGTCAGCAGTGGCAATTACTGACCCTGCTCGGATTGATCCTGATCTTCCCCGCCTGGCGTTGGTTGCCTCGCCCTGAAACCCAGAGTGTAACCCAGAGTGGTCGGTCCATGACTGACAACCCGCCAAGCACACTGTTTCTAAGGCTTTTTATGGTTGTCTACTTCTGTGCCGGCGTGGGATATGTTGTCAGCGCCACATTCATTGTGGCCATTGTGGATCGACTGCCCGGCCTGCTGGGCCTGGGAGCCTGGACATTTCTGCTACTCGGCCTGGCGGCAACACCGGCCTGTATATTGTGGGATCTGATTGCACGTAAAACCGGTTATCTGAATGCCTTGATCATCGCCTCAATCTTACAAATCATCGGCATTCTGCTACCGGTTGTTAAGGCTGATCTGATCCTGGCCATGCTGGGCGCGGTATTATTCGGTGCCACCTTCATTGGCATTGTCAGCCTTGTACTCACAATGGCAGGCCGTTACTACCCAACCCGACCCGCAAAAATGATGGGCAGAATGACTGTGGCTTACGGCATAGCCCAAATCCTTGCACCCGCCGTGACCGGTTCTGTTGCAGCTTATAGCGGCAACTACCATCTCGGACTCTATTTGGCTGCCGGAATGATGGTCATTGGCACAACCATATTGTGGTATTTGAAACGTATTGAACAGCCCAATTAAAGTTATGATATTAACTCATAACTTAGCCTGAGATATGTATTTCAAATCCTAACAGCACCTCCCCCACTCCCCACAATTAATCCCATTGCCCTTTATCTCTTTTGTTCTTTTTGAATTACAATAGTTGTAACAAGTAAATTGTCTGAATTCATTTTATCGGGTGCCCCGACACAATAAGGTGATTCAGCTTGATGACAAATTGCAGCAATGCCCCGCAATCAAACATCAACAAAAAACAGATGCGATTTACAACTACCCTGAAATTGATGACCTTTTATCACTCAATTCATCGCCTCTACCTGTCCTGCTTTCATGTGAACCAGCGTTATTGGTCAAAGAAACGCGATTAAATAATGTTCAAAAATAGTCTTTACATGTTTTCTCTCCTGCTACTGATTGGACCACAGGTTCACGCCGTACACGATGAAAAACTTGACCATTTTCTCTCTCTCAGTCTGGAAGAGTTGATGGAACTGGAAGTTACGATCTCTACCGATACAAAACAGACGGTAGCCAAAGCTCCCTCAGCGGTAACCGTGATTACTGAAGAGGATATCAAGGCAACCGGTGCGACAAATCTTGTCGATATTCTGGAGAGTGTTCCGGGTATACACATCAGAGCCAATCAGTTTGGTTTCCGCCCACTGATACAGATAAGAGGCGCCACGGCCACCCAGACTCTGTTAATGGTCAACGGCGTCTCAATGCGTGATCTCTTGTGGGGCTTTGGTTTCTTCTGGAAAGGCATGCCAATCAGCAGTATCGAGCGTATTGAAGTTATACGCGGCCCTGGCTCTGCTCTGTTTGGTGCCGACGCCTCGGCCGGTGTGATTAATGTCATTACCAAAGCAGCCAGCAAGGTCAGCCACAACGAAGTTGGGCTTCGTAGTGGCAGTTTTGATACAGATAACGGCTGGATCCAATATGGTGATAGCCTGAATGGTCTCGATATCGGGCTGACTATGGATTTTTACAATACCGATGGTCACGATCCCCAGATCAATACTGATGCCCAATCGGTGTCAGACAGTCGATCCGACACCAACGCCTCACTCGCACCGGATAATGCCCAATATGGTTGGAAGAGTGAAGAGATCCGCTTTTCTGCAGCATACTCAAACTGGCGACTGAATCTTGACTATACCTATCATAGCGAGATTGAGACCGGCATGTCCGGACTTGGCGTACTCGACCCAGTCACCAATGCCAATGAAAAACGGATCAACACAGACCTTTTTTACAACAACAGTCAATTCCATCCAGACTGGATTGTCGACGCAGAATTACGCTTTCAGGACTACAGTTACTCTTCCGGTGACGGCTTTCAGGAACGCCCCCCGGGAGCCCTGTCAGACGCAAACACAGCGGGACTAATCAACCAAATGCGTTCGGCTGAGCAGAGAATCTCCGCTGAAGCGAGTGGTCTCTATAGTGGATTTCAGGGGCAATCCATTCGTCTGGGGACCGGTTACATCTGGCAGGATCTCTATCGGGTAGAACAGTATGTGAACTTCGGAACCGGCGCCGATGGCAATGAAATTCCACTGGGCAGTGAACTGGTTGACCTCAGCGATACCCCTTATGCATTTTCACCGGAAAAGAGACGTAAGATTTACTATGTTTTCGCTCAGGATATCTGGCAGCTGGCGAATGATTGGGAACTGACTGCCGGAGCCAGGTATGATCACTACTCAGACTTCGGCAGCACATTCAATCCACGTCTTGGCCTGGTCTGGCAGAGCACTGATCAGCTGACAACCAAACTCTTCTACGGTCGCGCATTCCGACCCCCATCATTTCAAGAGCTCTATGCCAGTACCTCCAATGCCCTGCCCAACCCAGAGCTAAAGCCAGAACGCTCTGAGACCTGGGAGCTGGCGTTCGCTTACAGACTCAATTCAAATCTGAATTTGGCGATGAATCTATTCCGCTACCAGCAGACCGATCTGATTGACGATGTAAAAGAACCTGAAGAGTCGCTCGGCACCTTTACCAATATCGGGGAGCACACCATTCAAGGTATTGAGCTGGAAGCCAAATGGCAACTGACAGATAGCTTGAGACTTTCCGGTAGTTACACCATTCGGGAGCAGGACGACAGTGCATTTCGCGCGTTTGATCAACCGGAGCAGGATGCCTACCTACGAGGTGATTGGTTTTTTCTTGACCACTGGAACTGGAACCTTCAATTCAACTGGATCGGTGAGCGCGAAAGAAGAGCCAACGACAACCGAACCTCACTTGATGACTATCTGATTGTCGACACAACATTCAGGTACTTACCGGGTAAAAACTGGGAGTTTGCTACTTCAATTCGGAATCTTTTCGATGAAGATGCAAGAGAGTACACCAGTCCGAACATTCCTGAGGGTCTACCACTACCGGAAAGAAATTTTTACGCAGAGATCAGGTACAAATTCAACAACTGATCCTACAGGCGACATTTAGCAAAATACCTAATAACAGAGTTAAACGACACAATGAAAAAGACACTAAAATCCAAGACAAAAGCCAGAGCAAACAATTCGAATGCTCCGCAAAAAGATAAGCCAAATAGTTTCGCTGAAGGCGCGGTCTTTAGCTCGGTAACACGACACGACCACTGTCAGCTCTGCACGCAACTCGCACCCTGTTTAGCTTACCTTTTTTCCACACCCATGAAGGTAACGACCGTAGTTCGAGTCAGTGGTAACCGGTTATAGATAAAGAGTAGAGATAAAATTTGAAATAACAGAATAAAGCTTCAAAGTGGATTGAAATCGTGGCAACAAGGCTGTTGACCTACATAACAATAGTGGTGTTTTCATTGTCCACAATGACAATCTCTGCCGCCCAGGATTCTGAGCAGGAAGCCGCCCTCTTGAAGACAGTATTTATCTACAATTTTGCAAAATTCACCCGCTGGCCTGACAGTCAATCAAAAACAGTGCAGGACACCTTAACATTGTGCTCGATCGGCGACGACAATATAACCAAAAACCTGCCTAAACTGGCCGGCCGGGTGTTACGAGGAAAACCGATCAAGATCGTTAAGATCAGCGATGAATCTATCCTGAGTAACTGCCATCTACTCTATCTAGCAGAATCAACCCAAAATCGAATTCGAGAGGTCTTGCAGTCAATCAAGATGCAACCAGTTTTAACAATCAGTGAAATGGACCAATTCAGCCAAATGGGTGGAATGATCGAACTGACACAGGATCGGGATAAACTACGTTTCATTATCAATCTCAACACCACGCGATCAGCTGGCTTAAGGCTCAGTTCAAGACTACTTGATCTAGCCACAATTATCGATGATGAGGCTAAGTAATGAATCTACTGCACAATGCTTCGATCAAACAAAAAATTGAAGCCATTATTCTGGCCTCTGCGGCCTCAGTGCTATTGCTCAGTCTGTTTTTATCTATGGTTTTGGAAATCACCTCGACTCGCGACGAGACAGTATCGAGGCTACACACACTGGCAAGGGTATTGGGCGCCAACAGCAGCGCAGCTATCACTTTTCGTGACGAACACGCTGCTGAGGACATTCTCTCAACCCTGGCCACACAAAGCGATGTTGTCAGTGCAAAAATACTTAATCTGAATCGAAAGGTTTTTACAGCATATCAGAGAAAATCAAATACCCCTGAGAAACTACAAACCAACACTTCCGAGGGCTCTTTTCTGCTGTTTGGATTGATTGAAGTCGAAGAGCCGATTGTGCTTGATGAAGAGCTGATTGGCTATTTCGTTATCGTTGGTGATATGAGTAATGCCCGTTCAGTGTTGATTCAACAGGCACTCCTGATACTTGGGGTTTTCACTATCTCCATGCTTTTTGCGCTATTGCTTTCCAGTCGATTTCAAAAAATCGTCTCTGCTCCGGTCAATCAGCTGTTATCCACCATAGAAGCCATAACGGCTGATCAAGATTTTAGCCGTCGTGCGAAGCGGGTCAGTAATGATGAGCTGGGAACACTGGTCGACGAGTTCAACATCATGCTGAATAAAATCGAGCAGTATGACCGGGATTTGAACGCATACCAACAGGATCTGGAACAACTGGTAGCAGAGCGCACTCAGGAATTGGAATGGGCAAAAGAAGGTGCAGAGGCTGCAAGTCAGGCAAAAAGTGATTTTCTGGCAACCATGAGCCACGAAATTCGTACCCCAATGAGCGGTGTCATCGGCTTTGCTCACTTACTTGAGAAAACCGAACTGGATGATCAGCAAGCGGACTATCTACGCATTATCACCAGCTCCGCTAATTCACTACTCGACATCATTGATGACATTCTCGATTTCTCAAAAATGGAAGCCGGCAAGGTAAAGCTTGAAAACAGCAATTTCGTACTGGAATCGATGATCAAAAGCGTGCAGGTCCTGTTTACCCCCAAAGCACTGGAAAAGGGTTTAAAACTGGTCACCTATGTGGCTCACGACATTCCCCCCGTGCTGTATGGCGACTCAACACGTTTAAGGCAGATTCTGATCAACCTGGTGGGTAACGCCATCAAATTCACAGACCAGGGTCAGGTCACCATCAATATTGAGAAACAACGGCAAAAAAATCAAAGAATCGCCCTCGCCATCAAAATCCGTGACACCGGCATCGGTATTGGCCAGGAACAGCAGGAGCAACTCTTTCAGCCGTTTCAACAAGCCGATGGTTCATTGACCCGACACTATGGAGGTACCGGCTTGGGCCTGGTAATCGCCAAGCGCCTGGTCCAGCTGATGGGCGGCAGCATTTCGTTGAAGAGCACTCCCGAGAAGGGATCAGAGTTCACCATCACCATCTATCTGTCGCTTCCTCAGAAAGAGAAGATGAAGGATATGTCTGTCATCGATCTCGCTGACGACGTAAAAACTGCATTATTGGAGCCTCACGGTTCACTACTCAAAGACTTGAGAATTTTGGTGGTAGACGATAGTAACGTCAATTTGATGCTGGCCAAGACTCTGCTGCTCAACGAAGGGGCGGAAGTGGTTGCCGTATACAGTGCCATTGAGGCAATGGAGAGAATCTCTGAAATCAACTTCGATCTGATTCTGATGGATCTCGAGATGCCCATTATGAGCGGTATCGACGCGGCCATACAGTTGAGGCAACCTAACTCGGCCACGGAAAACATACCGATCATTGCAGTTACTGCCCATGTATTGCCGGAAAAACGTAAGGAGGTGGCCGACGCGGGAATGAATGACCTTCTGCCAAAACCCTACCTGCCTGAGCAGCTATACGGCATCATCGCAAAATGGTGCAAAAACATTAACTACCAAAACCCAACCGGCCAACGGAACCATAGTCTGCAAGCGGGCAATAAAATCTATGACCGTGATACCGCCCTGGCAAGTGTGGCGGGGAACGAACAGGCCGCTCGTTTGATCCTGAAAGAGTTTTTAGCCATGCTGCCGGAAATATCGAGTAACATCCAACAGGCTTCGCTGAAAAAGGATAAGTCCTCTCTCTATCAGGCGGTACACAAATTAGCTGGATCGGCTAGCAATAGCGGAGCCACGTCAATCCATGCCAAAGCGATGTACCTGAAGTCGATCATGAAACGTGAAAATCAACCGCAAGCACTGATTGATGATGAGCTCTCTGAGCTATTGGCTCACCTGGAGAGTTTTTCCAATCATTTTAAAGCCTGAGCGATAACGGATCCAAACCCCTCTCATAGCAAACTCCTTCTCCCGGAAGGAGAAGGAGATCGGCTTAGGGCCTGTTTACACGAATCCACATCAAGCTGCGAACGAAATAGCTACCTGTTCAGCAATTACCGACGCTCGTTCTGATGTGCATATCGATCGTGATAGATCACATAACGCTCCAGATCATTATGTTTGTACTCCCAGATTCGATCACTGAGTCTGTCGAGTTTTCGGGTCAGGCGTTTGAACTCTTTTCGGGAGAGATATCCATCTTCTTGATACTCCCGAGACAATCTTCTAATTTTTCTGTGTTTTTTCTTTAATTGCTTACGCTCCTTGTAGGTAAGGCTGTGTTGATCAACACCCCGCTGTATGCGTCGATACTGACGATCCAAACGCTGATCAATTCTATCCGCCCACTCATGATCGCAAACTCTCTGTTGATCCGCATGGCCAGCCAAGGCTGGTCCGGTAACGATCAGACTCAATGTCGTGGCTACAACCAGTTTGTGGATTGCGTTCATCAGATGTCTCCTGTGATCTTTTTGCTATGTTTCGAGTTCAGCATAATCGGGGCTTACTGAACGGAAACTGAACAGACCGGGGATGCTGTGGTTTCAGTGAACCACGCCTCACTGGCAAGATTGGGACTAGTATGCCGGTCTCCTATTCGATATGCTTTTTTCTGACTGATTGTTTGATTTGATGCGGGATTTCCGCGAGATAGGTTAAGGCCCTTAACTCTAATGAAGTTCTATATCGTTTCACTGCTTTGTAGCTGTCTACTCTGTGTCAGTATGTCTGCCCATTCCGAGACCCGTTATGTCACTGATGAACTGAATCTATCTCTCCACGAGCTGATCAACTCCAAAGGCAAGTTATTAAAACGTCTCAAAAGCGGAACTGAGCTGGAATTACTCAGTGAAGAGGGTTTTTTCGCCGAAGTACGTACAAAGGACGGCACGGTCGGTTGGACCAAAGCCGGTTTTTTAATCAAATCCAAACCTGCCCGTACGCTTGTGATCGAGCTGACAGCTGAAAACAGTGAGTTGAAGGAGAGTTTGCGGGTTAAAGGGCAACAGCTGAGTGAGACGGAAAAGTTGCTCAATAATCTGAAAAGCCAGGAACAGCAAACCAACACCGAGTTACAGGATCAGTTGGAAAATACCGAGGGAATCGTCGCGGCACTGGATCGTATTCAGCAGGAGAACGAAAGTCTCAGAGCGCAACAGGGGGATTTTGGAACGATGCTCCCTCTGAAATGGGGGCTGATTGCAACTGCGATCACTTTCCTATTAGGCATATTCGCCGGAATTGCCCTGTTCGACTATCGCAGCCGCAGACGCCATGGTGGTTTCAGAATCTACTGAGACCCAGGGACCGTTAACAATCGATCGCGTATTTCTTCATCCTGTAGAGCAGGGTATCCCGGGTAAGACCAAGCAGGCGAGCTGCCTTACTGCGGTTACCCAGTGCTTTGGAGAGTGCCTGTTCAATCAGGTCGGCCTCCAGCCGATCCATGCTCAACCCCTGTTCCGGCAGGACAAAACTGCCTTCCTTGACCGCACTCCGCTTAACCTGACTGCGGAACTCAATCGGCAGATTTTCAACTTCGACTTTTCTGCCAGAGAAGAGAATCAGCATACGTTCAGCAAAATTCTTCAATTCACGAACATTTCCAGGCCAAGGATAGGAGTTCAAAGTCTTCAACACCTGCCTGCTATAGACCGGTGCACGCAGATTGTAGCTTTTGGATAGTTCAAAGGTCAGTCCGTTGAGCAACAATTCCATATCCCCGGCACGCTCACGCAGAGGTGGCAGCTCCAAAGGAACTACATTCAGACGATAGTAGAGGTCACTTCGGAATGTTCCCTCATCAAGGGATTTGGAGAGGTCACGATTGGTTGCTGCAATGATTCGCACATCGACCCGTTTGTTGTTGGCCCGGCCAACCATCTGACATTCGCCAGTCTCAAGAAAGCGCAGCAGCTTTGCCTGAACGCTGAGTGGCAATTCACCGATCTCATCCAGTAACAGGGTGCCACCCTGTGCGGCCTGAACCTTACCCATACTGTCAGAGGTTGCACCGGTATAGGCGCCTTTACGATGTCCAAACAGCTCGCTCTCTGCCAGCTGGGTGGGCAGTGCAGCACAATTCACCGTAATAAAAGGCATGTTGGAGCGACGACTGTTTTCGTGCAGTGCCTGAGCAAGCAACTCCTTGCCAGTGCCACTTTCACCAGTTAGCAATACCGTTGCATCTGTTGCAGACACAATTCGCATGGCGCGAAGCAGGGTTTGAAATTCCGGGGCCTTTCCGATCATATCCATCTCCTCTACAAGCGGGTCTATTCTAAAACACTTTTCTGCATGAGGAAAATAACAATGACCAAAACAGGTAGAAATATCGCTAACCAGCTGAAAATAGTTCTTTTTTACCCCCAATAATGGGAAAAAGAGTTGTTTTATAGCGGTTAATTATAGAGTTCGCGGACAATCTCCAGAAATCGCTTGGCCTGGGGCGATAGAAACTTACCCCGTCTGAGCACGATGCCGTAGCTCCGGTCGGGGAAATAGTCACCCAGCGGGATGGTTGCCACTTGCTCCTCCCCGGTCAGACAGACATCGGTGACAATCGAGATGCCAAGACCGATCTCCACATATTTTTTGATCACTTCCCAACCCCCGGCTTCAAGGGTCACGTTATAACTGGCGTTGTGCTGCTTGAACACCAGGTCGACCATCCTCCAGGTGCTCAGGTGGTGAGGTGGCAGGATCAGCCCATAGGGGCTGATATCGTGCAGTCGAATCTGTTCTTTCTTGGCTAAAGGATGATCCTTGGGAGTGATCAGTACCGGTGCATAGTTGACGACCGGTTGATAGGTTACATCATCCGGAATCTCGAGCATCGAGCCAATCGCGAGATCGGTCTCATCCGCCCTGAGCATGGCCATTCCATCGCGTCCGGTAACATTGTGCAACTTCACCCGAATGCCGGGATATCGTTCAGCAAAGCGGCGAATCGGCTCGGGCAGGATATAGAGAATGGTGGACTCCCCGGCGGCAATATTCAATTCACCACTCTCCAGTTTTCCACAGGAGGCGGAGAAGGTCTCCTGCAGTTTGTCCATACCCTCGACCAGGGGCTGAGAGAGTTTGTAGAGAGTCTCACCTTCCGGTGTGAGTTTGATCTTCGGCCCCCGCCGCTCAAACAGTACCGTCTCCAGCTCCCTCTCCAGGGCTTGTATCTGAAGTGAAACGGTGGGCTGACTCAAATAGAGCCGTTCTGCAGCTTCGCTGATGGATCCTGTTTGTGCCGCATGGCAAAAGGCCCTCAATTGCTTGAGTCGGTTTTGTTTATAATGAATTTGTGGGGTGCCAGCCATTTTCGTCACTCGAAGCATTAATATTTCCAATACTAGATGGAGAGTGCGTTAATATCAACAATAAATACATATATTGTTAATACCTGCTCACCGACTCTATGAACTAAATTATCACTATAAGAATTCAAATAACCCGAAGCGAGATGTATGAACGAGGTCACCATGGCACACCGAGAGCTTAGTCAGAATCCCATGTACCAGCTGCTGAAACATGGACAGGTCGAGGAGTTCAATGAACGGCGGTCAGCAGGTGAAGAGTGCAGTCTGGAGGGTGCCGACCTGCGCGGTGTGGACTTAAGAGCCCTGGATGCAAGAGGGTTGAACATGGCCGACGCCTATCTGCGTCATGCTGATCTACGGGGGGTAGACTTGAGACAGACGATACTTGAAGGCGCCAGTATCAATAGTGCAAAGATCTCAGGAACCTACTTCCCGGCATCCATATCGGCTGAAGAGATTACCCTGTCACTGGTTCACGGTACCCGGCTCAGGGTCAGGGGATGATTCAATCCTCGGAATCAAGCTGGGCCAGGATATTTCTGGCCACCATGCGCTGATCTGAATTGCCATCCTGAAGAATCTCATAGAGCAGCTCCCTGGCCTGTTCCACCTCTCCAGATGCCCGATGCTGCTGCACCTGCTCGAGCTTAGCCTCTACCGAGTCCTGACTCTGCGCCGACTCAGCCGGGGCGCTCTCGTCATCAGCTTCGATGGCATCCAGTTCCGCTTCCATTTCATCATCGGTCATCGGGACGAATCGATCGGGATCGATATAGTCCTGGGCCGGATCGATATCACTTCCCACAGGTGCTTCGGCTGTCTCCAGTTGCCCCTCTTCCACAACCTCTGGCGTGGTTTCGACGGCCGCTGTTTCGGATTCCTCATCCGGCTTCTTCATAAATCCTTTGGAGAAGATCACACCCAGCTCGAACAGCACCCACATCGGCAGTGCCAGCAGGGTTTGAGAGATCACATCGGGTGGTGTGAGGAACATTCCCACAACAAAGGCGCCAACAATCACATAGGGGCGTTTGTGGCGCAGTTTTTCCGGTGTGGTGATGCCAAGCCATACCAGAATGATGGTGGCAATAGGGACTTCGAAAGCCACACCGAAGGCAAAAAACAGGGTCATCACAAAATCGAGATAACTGCCCATGTCGGTGGCCACTTCAACCCCTTCCGGGGCAGTTCCCGCGAGAAAGGTGAAGACCAGGGGAAACACCGCAAAATAGGCAAACGCCATACCCAAATAGAACAGCAGCGTACTTGAGACCAACAGCGGTACCACCATCCGTTTTTCATGGCGGTAGAGTCCAGGCGCCACAAACGCCCAGAACTGGGAAAGGATGAAAGGTATGGCGATGAATATGGCCAGCTGAAGGCTCAGTTTGAAAGGGATCAGAAACGGATCGATGGGCTTGGTGGAGATCATGGTGCTGCCTTCCGGCAGGGCGGCACGCATCGGCCCGGCAATCGCACTATAGAGGTCGTTGGCGAAGGGAAACAGTACTGCGAAAACCACCAACACAGCCAAAACCATGCGCAGTACCCGATCGCGGAGTTCGATCAGGTGCGAGACCAGCGGTTGCTCTTTATTAGTGGTTTCTGGTGAATTGGGTGCCGACATCTATTCTGCTTGATTCGGTTTTTTATTTTCCGGAGCCTGTGTGGAGTCCATTTCATCCCGGGCCGCTTCAATCTGGTTCTCAGTCCGCTGCTTGAACTGGTTTAGATCCTGTTTTGTCTCTTCCAGTATCTCATGCACGGGATTGGCCATTTTGGCCTGCTTATCGAGGATCTCCTTCAGCTCTTCCGCTTTGATCTCCTGATCGATATCAGCCTTTACATTGGCGACGAAACGTCGGCCACGGCCGAGCCAATGACCGGCGGTACGGGCCACTTTTGGTAAACGTTCGGGACCGATGACGATCAATGCAACCAGTGCAATAATCGACAACTCCCAGAAACCGACATCAAACATGCTGTTCTCTAGTCAATGCTTGGGTTGCAATCCGGGCTCAGTGTTTCTCACGCTCTTTCGAGGTAACTTCGCCATCCACAACCGTTCCGGACTCGGACTGCTCGATCTGCTCTTTGGCCTTTGCCGACTCTTTCTCACCATCTTTCATGGCGCCCTTGAAGCCTTTGATCGCACCACCCAGGTCAGAGCCGATGTTTTTCAGCCGTTTGGTTCCGAACAGCAGCAGGACAATCGCCAGGATAATCAACAGCTGCCAGATACTGATACCACCAAAACCCATAATTTTCTCCACCTCCGGACTAGCCGGTTTCATTTGAATGTAGCGCGATTACTAGACCTGTTCAGTCTCTACGCGCCTTTTGTACTCAGGAACAGCCCCGGAATGATACCTAAGAGTGCTCTCTCATACTATTGAGACAACTAACATTTCCTTTCATGAGGCCGATTTGCCCCGCTGGGCCTTCTCTTCCAGCCCGGAAAGTCCAAAGCGCCGCTGCAACTCCTTCAGCACCAGATCGGGCCCCAGCCCCTGATGCGCCAGCAGTACCAGGGTATGAAACCACAGATCCGCGGTTTCATAGACAATTTTGTCTGCATCCCCGTCCTTAGCCGCCATCACGGTCTCGGTCGCCTCTTCGCCAATCTTTTTCAGGATCCCGTCGAGCCCTTTGTCATAGAGCTTGGCCACGTAGGAGCTATCCGGCGCCGCCAGCTTTCGCTCTTCGAGTACCTGTGCCAGTTGTTGCAGTAAATCACTCATGCCTCAACTCACTTATAAATCTGCTTGGGATCTTTCAGTACCGGCAGTATCTCCCGCCACTGATCGTCCTGCAATTCCCGGTAAAAACAGTTGTGTCTTCCAGTATGACAGGCAATGCCACCCTTTTGCTCAACCTCCAGCAAAACAACATCGCCGTCACAATCGAGGCGTATTGCATGAACAACCTGTTGATTTCCAGATTCTTCCCCTTTGTGCCAGAGTTTTTTTCGCGATCTTGACCAATAGACTGCATGGCCGGTCTGCCTGGTCAGAGTGAGTGCTTCAGAGTTCATCCAGGCCATCATTAGAATCTTGCCGCTGCCCCGCTCCTGGGCAATCGCCGGCACCAGGCCATCCAGATCCCACTTTATCTGTTCGAGCCAAGTCATTGTCTTACCTCGACTCCCTGTTGATCCATAAACTGTTTTGCCTCACCGATGGAGTACTCAGCAAAGTGAAAGATACTCGCGGCCAATACCGCATCAGCACCACCTTTTTTGACCCCATCCACCAGATGCTGCAGCTCTCCGACACCCCCGGAAGCAATTACAGGGATCGGCACAGCCTCAACGATCGCCCGGGTCAGCTCATTATCGAAGCCGATTTTGGTACCGTCACGATCCATACTGGTCAGCAGAATCTCTCCGGCGCCATAATCACTCATCCGCTGCGCCCATTCGATGGCATCCAGGCCGGTGGGCTTGCGTCCGCCATGGGTAAATATCTCCCATTTCAGGGGTTCACCTTCGTCACTGACCTTTTTCGCGTCGATCGCCACCACAATACACTGGGAGCCGAATCGATCGGTAGCCTGCTTGACAAATTCCGGGTTAAATACCGCTGCGGTGTTGATGGCGACTTTATCCGCGCCTGCGTTGAGCATCCTGCGGATATCGTCCTCGGTGCGAATCCCGCCCCCAACCGTCAGGGGAATGAAGACTTCACTGGCCACCTGTTCAACCACATGAACGATGGTCTCCCGGTCATCGGAACTGGCGGTGATGTCGAGGAAAGTGATCTCATCCGCCCCCTCCTCGTTATAGCGCCGCGCCACCTCTACCGGATCACCGGCATCCCGTATTTCAACAAACTTTACCCCTTTCACCACACGACCTGCATCGACGTCGAGACATGGAATAATTCGTTTCGCTAGCATTCCGGTAGACCTTTGTTATGAACCTGTCAGTTGATCGGCCAGGCGCTGTCCTTCTGCCAGATCCAGTGTACCCTCATAGATCGCCCTGCCGGTGATCGCACCCATGATGTTGTCAGTTTGCGCCTGGCAAAGGGCCTCGATGTCACCAATATCGGTGATACCGCCCGAAGCGATGACCGGAATCGTGATCGCGTTGGCCAGGTCCCTTGTCGCTGCCACATTGGGCCCGCTCATCATGCCATCCCGCCCGATATCGGTATAGACAATGGCAGAGACCCCATCATCCTGAAAGCGCCGGGAGAGTTCGGTCACCTCCTGATCGGTCACTTCCGCCCAACCGTTGACTGCCACCATACCCTCTTTGGCATCCAGGCCGACAATCACATGACCGGGAAACTCCCGGCAGGCCCTGGTGACGAAATCCGGCTCTTTGACCGCCTGGGTTCCGATGATGCAGAACTCCACCCCAGCCTTAAGATAGGCCTCGATGGTAGCTTCGTCGCGTATCCCGCCTCCCACCTGTATTGGCAGATCCGGATAAGCATTGGCAATCTCACGAATCGCACCACCATTGACCGGCTCGCCGGCAAAGGCGCCGTTCAGATCCACCAGATGGAGTCTTCGCCCCCCAGCCTCAACCCACTGACTTGCCATCTGCAAGGGGTTGTCGGAAAACACGGTATCGTCTTCCATGCGGCCCTGGCGTAAGCGCACACATTGGCCATCTTTAAGGTCTATTGCAGGTATTAACAGCACAAGCGGTATCCTGATTGATTGGTTACAAAATTCAGCCTATTCCAACCCAGCCGGGTGAGTAGGTCTCAATGATTCCAGTTGACGAAATTCTTCAGCAGGCGCAAGCCGTCATCCGCACTCTTTTCCGGATGAAATTGCACGGCAAACAGATTCTCCCGGGCAATGGCACTGGCAAAACTGACACCGTAGTCGGTGGTCGCTGCAATCAAATCCTGCTGCCGAGGATCGACATAATAGCTGTGTACAAAATAGAAACGGCTATCCTGGTCGATACCCTGCCAGAGAGGGTGGTCGGTCTGTCGGTTGACTTTGTTCCAACCCATGTGCGGGATCTTCAACGCCTCGCCATCCGGGGCCACCCCACCGGGAAAGTGCCTTACCTGGCCGGCAAACAGTCCCAGCAGTTCGGTGCCGCCATTCTCCTCACTCTTTTCAAGCAGCACCTGCTGCCCCATACAGATACCAAGAAATGGCTTACTGTTGGCTGCTTCCAGAACCGCCCGATTGAGGTGGTGATCGGAGATTGCCGCCATACAGTCCCTGGCAGCACCCTGCCCGGGAAAAACCACCCGGTCGGAATTCAGAATCAACTCAGGATCATCGGTAACCAATACCTCATCTTGAGCAGAAGCGACATGCTCAACCGCTTTTGCGACTGAGCGTAGATTTCCCATACCGTAGTCGATAACGGTGATACGCTGTGACATCTTGATACCTGTGAAGCGTTTCTTACAGAGAACCCTTGGTCGAGGGTATTTGCTCAGCCATGCGTGGATCTGGCTCCAGCGCAAAGCGCAATGCCCGACCTAACGCCTTGAAGATCGTCTCGGCCTGGTGGTGCGCATTGGTGCCACGCAGGTTGTCGATGTGCAGGGTGATACCCGCGTGGTTGACCAGCGCCTGAAAAAACTCCTGAAACAGGTCCACATCGAACTCGCCGATTCGGGCACGAGTGAACGCCACTTCATAGACCAGCCCCGGTCGTCCGGAAAAGTCCACGACCACCCGCGACAGCGCCTCATCAAGCGGCACATAGGCGTGGCCATAGCGACGAATGCCCTTTTTATCACCGACGGCTTTGGACAGTGTCTGCCCCAGAGTGATACCGATATCCTCCACCGTGTGGTGGGCATCGATGTGCAGATCGCCCTTGGCAACCACCTTCAGATCGATCAGTCCGTGGCGCGCTATCTGATCCAGCATGTGATCGAGAAAGGGCACACCGGTATCAAAATCCGATTCCCCACGACCATCCAGATCCAGCGTTACGCTGATCTGGGTTTCCAGGGTATTGCGCTCAACCTGCGCGGTACGCTGCATAACTAAAGACTCCGATCAATGAATGCCATGGTCAACAGGGCGATGTTTCCATCCCCCCGACCAAACCGCTTATTCTAGAGAAAATCGGAGAAAATGACAGTATTGAAGCTGATTCAGCCGCCGATCGGCTCGGCACGTCAGAATAATTCCGCCTCAACCTCCAGGTAGGCAAGACTGATATGGCGTCCCACATTGCGATCGAAATCGATCCAGTCGTGAAACCCGGCCAGACTTTGGCTCACCGCTTCACTCATCTCAAAATCGCTCATTCCCTCTTCATAATATTTCGCCACCTCGGATTTGAGCCGCGAGAGGTATTCGCGATAGCGCAACGGAACCTCTCTGCCACCGGTCAGACCGTGGCCAGGAACAAAGAACTCAGCAGAGGTTGCCAGTGCCATGTCGATGGCGTCGATGTTGCCCCGGAAAGTCGCACTGTCCATCTGGCCCAGGCGTTTGTTCATCACATTGTCGCCGAGGAAGATCACTTTCTGCTGCGGCAGTTCGAGCATGATATCCGAGTGACTGTGCGCTTTGGCCTGATAGTGAATCCTGATGCTGACACCGGCCAGTTTGATCTCTTCACCATGGTCGGCGGACCGATTGGGCGGTACCTCCACTGTTCCCTTGACGGCACCCTCTGTCATTCTCATCAGAGTTTGCATGAAGCTCCTGCCCTCTCCCTTCTCCACCAGTTTACGCATCGTCTCATGGCCGAATATCAGTACGTCTGGATTGGCTTCCTTGAACGCCTGATTGGCGAACCAGTGATCCCCATGAATGTGCGTATTGAACACCGCCACCACCGGCAGATCACTGACCTTGGCAATCTGACGCTGCACCATTTCACCGATCTGAACGCTGGATCCCGGATCAACCACCAGAATACCCTGCTCACCGACGATAAAGGCAGGATTGTTGATAAAGCCCTGATTCTCCACTGAGGGCACACCCAACGGACCGTGTATGACATAAACCCCCTTGGTGATCTCATCGGCCGCATAGTCCTCTACGGCAGCGCCCCGCTCAGCGAATACAGAAATGGAATGGAACAGAATAATCAGAAAGAGGCTTTTCGAAATCAGTTGGTTCATGGTAATCAAATGCTCTGTTATAGAATATTGTTATGTCGTGCCTCGCTCTCAGGTGAGGTCTACATTGGTATCAGACAACGGACTGGATTGTGACCGGGCCCGGCATCTATTAAAACATCGGATTTGTTATGGTTATCAGCTGTTCAACCAGAAGGTCACCGGACCATCATTGATCAGCGCCACCTGCATGTCCGCACCGAACACCCCACAGGCAACCTGATGGTGATGGTCTGCCGCCTGCTCTGACAGATAACTGAACAGTTCCTTGCCAAGCTGCGGCTCCGCAGCAGTGGAAAAACCGGGGCGCATCCCTTTGCGGGTATCGGCCGCGAGTGTGAACTGGGGAACCAACAGTAAACCACCGGCAATCTCACTCAGGCTCAGATTCATCCGACCCTGCTGATCAGGAAACACCCGGTAACCGAGCAGCCGTTGCAGCAAGCGATCCGCCCTGCTCCGGTCATCTCCCTTCTCGACACCAACCAGCACCACCAATCCCGTGCCAATCTCGGCTACCGACTCTCCATCGATCAACACCCGTCCCTGTTTGGCCCTCTGCAGCAGTCCGATCATCCCAGCAATCTCGCGTAGTGTTGAGTGGCTTCCACCAGTGCACTACGGATACCGGATTCTGTCGCTGAGTGACCCGCGTCCGCAACAACTTTCAATTCACTGTCGGGCCAGGCCTGGTGCAACTCCCAGGCAGACTTCATTGGACAGATCAGATCATAGCGCCCCTGCACGATCGTCCCGGGGATGCCGGCCAGTTGTGCCGCCTCCTTCAGTAGCTGATCAGGGCGCAGAAAGGCATGATTGACAAAATAGTGCGCTTCGATACGCGCCAGACTGAGCGCCGTATGGGGGTCTGAAAAAAAACCGACCACAGACGGATTGGTCAGCAGGCTGGAGGTTCTACCCTCCCAGACGGACCAGGCTTTGGCTGTTGCCATACGGGAGATCTCATCGTCACCGGTCAATCGCCGGTAATAGGCATGCAGCAGATTTTCTCTCTCATGCTGAGGTATCGGGGCGACAAAATCCTCCCAATAATCGGGAAAGACCCAACTTGCACCCTGCTGATAAAACCACTCGATCTCCTGATCACGACAGAGAAAAATACCTCTCAAGATCAGCGCGGACACCCGCTCAGGGTGGGTCTGAGCATAGGCTAATGCAAGGGTTGAACCCCAGGATCCGCCAAACAGCAACCATTTATCAATCTTCAGCGCCTCACGAATTCGTTCAATATCTTCAACCAGATCCCAGGTCGTATTGTCCTGCAATGAGGCATGTGGCGTTGAGCGTCCGCTGCCCCGCTGATCAAAGAGTACGACCCGGTAAAGCTCCGGGTCAAAGAACTGCCGATGGTAAGGTTCACAACCGGCACCCGGCCCGCCGTGCAGAAAAAGCGCTGGGATCCCGGCAGGATTGCCCACCTCTTCAATGTAGAGATGGTGGTGATCAACAGCAATCCGCTGTGACTTATAGGGTTCTATGGCTGGATAGAGGTCATTCATAATCGATCTGTTAAGTGTAAGAATCACCCTATGTGCTGACAAGACAATTCTTACGTGTTGCCGGTATGTTTTCCCACTTCAATGGGCAGAGCTTTATGCCAAGATAATCCCGTCATCATCAAGGAAGAACTGGCTTGTAGCGCACAAAGTAAACCATGGATAGGTTGCTTAGCAAAACAAGCTGATGACAGAAAGCCCAACGCAGGGACTGCAGTTGGGCTTTCACTTTTTCAAATGGGTGAAAATGGCCATCTTGATCGCCACTGCTTGTAGTTTGTAAACCCGTGGATAGAACCCTTGTAGGAAAATTCCTACACGACAACAGGATGATTCTTACACAACAAAGGTAACTTTTCCCAATTCAATTCGAGAGATTACGTGCGATTATTTAGTTGTCGTCAATCAAGGACGTTTTACAGGACAAGCCACAACGGATGGTAGATGGACGAGGAGCTTTGCCAACCAAGCCGATGACAATCGAGCCCAGCTGCATGGATTGCGGTTGGGCTTTTTCATTTCCCCCACCTCATTCTCCGGAAAAACTGAGCCGGGCCCTTCTACTTTAAAGATCCTGGCGACATGTTGTCAGACACCGTTCTTTTAAAGTAAGAATTTTCTTACAGCCATAAGAGAAAAATCTCACACTTAAATTGTGAATATTCCCATGTTTGCTGTAAGTAATTGTGTCAAAATTCAGTTGTCGTCATCAAGGACGTCTCTAAAGGGAAAACTTCGTAAAGGATTTTGCAGGGAAGGGAAGCTTAGCCAACCAAGCCGACGACTGTAAGCCCAACTGCAAGGATCGCAGTTGGGCTTTTATCTTTTCAGGCCGAACAAATTCTCTTCACTACGATGGATCGTCATATTCGGAAGTTGCATCCAAAGTATGAGCTTGGCCCGCAAACCTGAAATAAAAACGCTTGGAAGGCATGGGACATCTTTCTAAAACCAATAAGAAGCGCTGAAATCTGCCAAGTATTCCTATCATGACTGAAATTGGTCAATTTCCACAAATTCACCACAATTATTAACCTTATAAATCAATAGGTTGCAGTGTAGGAAAATTCTTACATTCAATTGCGAAAAATCTCACATGCTTATGGTGCGAATTCCCACAGTAAATGTAAATTTTTGTGTCAGACTGTAATTGTCGTCATCAAGGAAGTTACTTCAGGGATTTAGAGCAAAGGATTGCACAGGGAAGAAATGCTTAGCCAACCAAGCCGACGACTGTAAGCCCAGCCGCAAGGATTGCGGTTGGGCTTTTTCTTTCTGTACAGACCGGATATCAGATCTATGGCAGGACGATCATCCACATTGATGTGAATCTCGCCAATCGACCCTGCTACTCCCGGGAAGCCCGTTTTCGTTCATGCTCCTTGAGGTACTTCTTACGAATACGAACCTCCCGGGGCGTGACCTCCACCAGTTCATCATCTTCGATGAATTCCAGCGCCTGCTCCAGGCTGTATTGCAGTGGTGGTGTCAGAATAATGGCGTCATCCTTGCCGGCTGCGCGTATATTTGTCAGCTGCTTACCCTTCAGCGGATTGACCACCAGATCATTGTCCCTGGCATGAATCCCCACAATCTGTCCCTCATAGACCTCATCACCCGGCGAGCTGAATAGTCTGCCCCGTTCCTGCAGGTTATAGAGGGCGAAGCCCAGGGATTTGCCCTGGCTGTTGGAGATCAGCACACCGTTTTTACGTGGTGCGATACCCCCATGCTGGGCTGGACCGTAATGATCGAAAACATGGTAGATCAGGCCGGTACCTGAGGTGCTGGTCATGAACTCTGTCTGAAAACCGATCAGTCCACGGGAGGGTATGATGTAGTCGAGCCGTACTCTTCCCTTCCCATCCGGCACCATATCCTTAAGGTCACCTTTGCGGGTCCCCAGGGCCTCCATGATCGTTCCCTGGTTGTCCTCCTCCACATCCACGGTCAACTGCTCATAGGGTTCACAGATCTCACCGTCGACCTCACGGAAAATCACCTCGGGGCGGGAGACAGCCAATTCGAATCCCTCCCGTCGCATACTTTCGATCAGTACCGAGAGATGCAGCTCACCCCGTCCGGAGACTTTGAATTTCTCAGGGTCGGTCCCCTCCTCGACACGCAACGCCACATTGTGGATCAACTCCCGCTCAAGCCGCTCCTTAAGCTGTCTCGAGGTCAGGTATTTACCCTCTTTACCGGCAAAAGGCGAGGTATTGACCTGGAATGTCATAGAGACGGTTGGCTCATCCACCGTCAGCGGGGGCATGCTCTCCACATGTTCAGGATCACACAGGGTATCTGAAACGTTCGGCGCCTCCATACCACTGATCGCGATGATATCTCCAGCGGTCGCCTCATTGACTTCAAATCGCTCAAGCCCCAGATAACCATAGACCACACCGATCTTGGCCCGATGCTGCTCACCATCGTACTTCACCACCATCACTTGCTGATTGGGTTTGATGCTTCCCCTGGTCACCCGACCAACCGCGATAGCGCCGACGTAGCTGTTGTAATCCAGATTGGAGATCTGCATCTGGAAAGGTGCTTCCGGATCCACCTCAGGCGCAGGACAGTAGCTGACAATGGCTTTGAACAGCGCGGTCATGTCACCTTCGGTTATGTTGCTTTCAAGTCCCGCATAGCCTCCAACCGCCGAGGTGTAGACAATCGGAAAATCGAGCTGATCATCACTGGCGCCCAATCGATCGAAGAGCTCAAACACCTGATCGATTACCCAGTCCGGACGGGATCCGGGTTTATCGATCTTATTCACCACCACAATCGGCCGCAGGCCGTGCTGAAAAGCCTTCTGGGTTACAAACCGGGTCTGCGGCATCGGGCCTTCCTGGGCATCCACCAGCAGCAGTACCGAATCCACCATCGAGAGCACTCGCTCCACTTCACCACCGAAATCCGCATGCCCGGGGGTGTCGACGATGTTGATACGATAGTCGTTCCAGCGAATTGCGGTGTTTTTGGAGAGGATGGTGATACCCCGCTCCCGCTCCTGATCATTGGAATCCATCACCCGCTCGACCTTGCCGAATCGCTCGCCGAGAGTGCCGGACTGTTTCAGCAGTTCATCCACAAGGGTGGTCTTGCCATGGTCAACGTGAGCGATTATGGCGATATTTCTAAGATTCTCGATCATCAGGGTGGTCCGCAAACAAAAATGAGGGCGGATTATACCCATGATTATGGGATTGGTTCTCTTTATTTAATTTTTTTACAAATTACAGAGAGTTACCAACACTATTAAAAACAATAGATAGAAACTATTGTCAACTTCTTTTGATTACGAAACTTTCAGATTTACCCACAGCTCCTGTGGATAACATTGTTGATAAACGCTGAAAATAGCTACCAAGGCCAGTAAATTCGGGACCAGACATTAAATCGTAAAAAAAATGAACAGTTGTTTATATACGTTAATAATCAATCAGTTAGATTCTACACAGTGTATAATAAAACTGCCTGCCGAAGTCGATCAGTGTCTGGATCCGGGGGCTTAGGGGGATTGTGAACAGATTCGATTTCAGCCCGTCAAGATATTGACTCGGATTTCAATGCCCCTAGTTAAATTATTGTTTTTGAATTACCACCCCAACGCCATAATGGGGGTGAGTTCAACCTGAATGGGGATTTGCAGGGATCAGTGTAAATGGAAATGTGAATTAAGAGATGAGAATAATCTAATAGTTTGGACTGCTTCTAGAGCTTGCACTTAAACAAAATAATAGCCAGGATAGGCAGACACACAACAGCACAGGCAGAGATAAAGCCTGGATCGATGACTGAGTCCTCGGATACCAAAGTGCTGAATAACAACCAACACAGCCTAAAGTAGTAGAAGTTAATGAACTCATCCGTCCTTGCTCCGTTACGCGAGCACTTGGCTACGCGAGTCATCGGTCAGACCAGCTTTATCGATAGCATGCTGATCTGTCTGTTGAGCGATGGTCATCTGCTTATCGAAGGCCTCCCCGGACTGGCTAAAACCACCGCGGTGAAAGCCCTGGCAGAAGCGATCGAAGGCGACTTCCACCGTATTCAGTTCACCCCAGACCTGTTGCCTGCCGACCTGATCGGCACCGATATCTATCGCCACGAAAAAGGCGAGTTCGAGTTTCGTCAGGGCCCTCTGTTCCACAACATTCTGCTGGCGGACGAGGTCAACCGGGCACCCGCCAAGGTTCAATCCGCGCTGCTGGAAGCGATGGGTGAACATCAGATCACCGTTGGACAGACAACCTACCAGCTGCCGGAGTTCTTTATGGTGCTGGCGACCCAGAACCCGGTCGAGCAGGAGGGCACCTACCACCTGCCGGAGGCCCAGCTCGATCGTTTCCTGATGCAGGCGAATGTGGAGTACCCGGACCGCAATGAAGAGCTGCAGATCCTTGAGCTGGACAATGCCCAGCAACAGCAGAAACCGACACCGCCAAGTAACCCGCTCAGCCAGAAGGAGCTTTTCGCCATCCGTCAGGAGGTGAACAAACTCTACCTGGATCCAAAGCTGAACAGTTACATCGTCGATCTGGTGCAGGCGAGCAGAAACCCGCAAGCCTACGACAAGGATCTGACCCGCTGGTGTCGCTTCGGCGCCTCGCCCCGCGCCAGTATCGCGATGGCCCGATGCGCCCGTGCACGTGCCTGGCTGGACGATGAGGAGTTCGTAGCGCCACACCATATTCAGGCGGTTGCACCGGCAATTCTCCGGCATCGTATCCTGCTGACCTTTGAGGCTGAAGCGGAAGGCATTACCACCGATGATTTCCTATCCCGTCTGCTGGATATGGTCGCCATCCCATAACGGCCGTCTCGGCAACCTCTATGAGTCTTCATCCGCATATTGATGACCTGCTCGAACTGCGCCACCAGGCCCATACCCTGGGCCTGGCCTCGCACCATCTGGTGAACACCAGTTTCAGCGGACTCTATGCCTCTGTATTTCGGGGTACCGGTCTCGATTTCGAAGAGGTACGGGAGTATCGGGAGGGAGATGATATCCGCAACATGGAGTGGAATGTCACTGCCCGTACCAACGTGCCACACATGAAGATCTTCCGCGAGGAGCGGGAACGCAGTGTGGTGCTGTGTATCGATCGGGGTCCACACATGAGCTTTGGCACCCGCGGTACCTTCAAGTCAGTACAGGCCGCCAAAGCAGCGGCCCTGTTGGGCTGGGCGGCATCACGGTTGCATGATCGGGTCGGCGGCATGCTGTTCGGTGACCTGCAGCAGGGCATGCAGTATTTTCAACCAACCAAGGATCGGCGTGCCTTATGGCGACTGTTGCACGCCCTCACCCATGAAGGCACTCCCAATCAGCCTAATCAGGACTGCCTGTCGGAAGCCTTGCAGCGGGCCGACAAAGGCACCTCGACCGGTTCGCTGATCTTTGTCATCGCCGATCTGAACCGTGAGGTCATGGGACTGCAGCAGACCCTGGGACGGATATGCCAGCACCATACCGTGGTACTGATACCGGTGGATGATCCGGCCGACCGGGAACTGCCGGAGTTGGGCCGTGTCACCTTCGTCGGCCCGGATGGGCATGCCATCGAGATCGACACTCGAGACCGGGGAGCCAGATCGCGCTATGCAGAGACCTGGCAGAAACATCGCAATGAATTAAGCGCCATGGCCAGCAGTCTGGGTATCACCCTGATGCCGATCACCACCAATGAAGAGATACACCTCACATTGACCCGTGGGTTAGCGCAACACTTCGGTCGGCATTGATGGATCCACTACGCGATATTCGAGGCATAGATACGGTCTCCTGGTGGCCCATCGCTCCGGGCTGGTGGCTGCTTCTGATCGGTATTGCGCTGATGATGCTATTGGTCTGGTGGATCATCCGAAGACGCAGACTCTACCCTCTGGGCCGCTGGCAACAGGATGCCCGGCGCCACCTGATCGGCCTGAAACATCGCATCAAGCGGGAACCGGCAAAACCGGTTGCCAGCGATCTCTCCGAACTGCTCAGACGTATCGCGATCGCACGCTGCGGTCGAAGCATGACTGCGTCGCTCACCGACGAAGCCTGGCTGGCGTGGCTGCAGCGCAATGACTCAAGTGGATTCCCCTGGCAGGAAAAGGGTCGGCTGCTGCTCGAACTGCCCTATGCCCCACCCGACCACTCAGCCGACAAAGAGACTCTGGGGCAGCTGATCGATGCCGCGATCCACTGGGTCAGTGAGGACGCCTGCCATGTTTGAGTTTCACTGGCCCTGGATGGCGCTTCTTTTGGTATTGCCGCTACTGGTCAGGCTCTTCTGGAGACGACCTGCTGCAGAACAGTTTGAAACGGTGGAGGGTCTGCAGGCCACCCTGCTGCACCCAAGCCTGCCCCATCTGGAAGCCGCCTTTCAGACCAAACGCCCGAAGGTGCCGCTCAGCAAACGGCTCTATCTCGGCCTCCTCTCCCTGATCTGGTTATCTCTGGTGTTGGCCATGATGCGCCCGCAATGGCTTGAGCCCTATACCGAGAACCGCACAGCAGGCTACGACCTGATGTTGTTGGTGGATGCCTCCCACTCAATGAATGCCCTGGACTTCACCCTCGACAAGAAACAGGTCAGCCGAATGCAGGTGGTTAAAGGCGTGGTCTCCAAATTTATTGAAGGACGCCAGGGCGACCGAGTCGGTCTGGTGATTTTCGGCAGCCGCGCCTATGTCCTCTCCCCCCTCACCTATGACCGGAAAGCGGTAAACAGTCTGCTTCAGAATGTGGTGCCACGCATTGCCGGCGATGGCACGGCCATTGGCGACGCCCTGGGACTGGGGGTGAAAAAACTGCGGGAGCGCCCGGCCGGCTCGCGAGTGCTGGTCCTGATTGCGGATGGGGAAAACACAGCCGGCACCATCCCCCCTCTGCGTGCGGCTGAACTGGCCGGCGAGGAACAGATCCGAATCTACAGTATTGGTGTGGGCAGTAACAAAAAACGTATTCCCATCAAAGAGAATGGCCGCATCGTCACCCGCACAGACCTGAATTTTAATGAGCAGGCGATGCGGGATATTGCCGAAGCCGGGGGTGGCGCCTACTTCCGGGCCACCGACACGGAAGCCCTTGAGAAGATCTATCAGAAGATCGATGAGCTGGAGAAGACCGAGGCGGAATCCCGCACCATCTATGTCCCCCAGCCTCTCTACCACTGGCCGCTGACGGCAGCCCTGCTGCTGTTGCTGATCCTGGGAATCTACCCGGAGGGCAGACAACGGCAGCTCAAGGGAGGCGGCTATGTCTGAGGGTGTATTCCATTTTGCCAGACCTGAATGGCTGTTCGCCCTGCTTGGCGTCATCCCGGTTCTGGCCTGGCTGATTTTCAGTGTGGTTCGTCCCCGTCGAGGCCCGTTTCACCGCTATGCCGATGAGCACCTGCTCCCCCATCTGGTCGGTATCCGGGAACTGAGCGTGAATGAACGCTGGAGCCGCTTCATCCGTTGGGCGCTGCTGTGGCTGTTTCTGATTGTGGCGCTGGCAGGCCCCCGTTGGGATTTCAAAGACATCCAGGCGTTTTCACCGACCAATGATCTGGTTGTATTGATGGATATCTCCCGCTCGATGAACGTCGCTGACACCCCACCTTCACGACTTGCCAGAGCGCGCCAGGAAGTACAGGATCTGGTGATGCTGAATGATCAGTTACGCATTGGAATGATCGCCTTTGCCACCGTCCCCCATGTGATTTCGCCGATCACGGAAGACAGCCAGAGTATTCTGGCTGCCCTGCCTGCCGTGACCTCAGAGCTGGCCAACCTGCAGGGCAGCCGCCTGGTTGCGGCCATGGAGCGGGCCGAACAGCTATTCAGCAGTGACTCCCTGCAGAACAGCCGCACAATTCTACTCATCAGTGACGGGGATTTCGTCGAACCTGGGCTCATAAAACAAGTGGAAGCCATGAAGGGTCAAGGGATCACCCTGCATACCCTGGGTATCGGCACCGGCGGTGGTGGCCCTGTCCCGGCCCGCATTGGACAGAGTGACCTGATGCGGGACAACAAAGGGAAAGTGATCGAATCGAAGCTCAACCAGCCCCTGCTGCAGCGTCTTGCAGAAGCCGGCGGCGGACAATACCTGGAGGCCGATTTTCGTGACCAGGACAGCCGTCGGATACTCGACCTTTCCAGCATTGGCTCAGGCACGCCAACCCAGACCCAGGAGAAGACGAGAATATGGAATGAACGCTTCTACTGGTTGCTGTTGCCTCTGCTGCTCCTGCTGCTCCCCTACTTTCGTGTTGCGTCGGGGAAACCATCAACATGATCAGGCGCTACTCGGTTTTACTCCTGCTCTGCTATGCCACACTGGTGGACGCGGACTGGTTCCTGAACCAGGAGCAGCAGGCCGCAGAAAGCTATCAACAAGGCCTCTACGAAGATGCGGCGGAGGGCTTTCAGGACCCCTATCGCCGGGGCGTGGCCAACTACCGGACCGGTGACTACGAAAGCGCGATCGAAAACTTCAAACAGGTTGAACGGGAAGATGCAAAGCTCAATGCCCAATACAACCTGGGGAACAGCCACTACCAGATGGAGGAGTTTGAGCAGGCCGTTCAAGCTTATGAATCCGTTCTCCAGGAAGATCCGGAGCATGAAGATGCCAGACATAATCTAGCGCTCGCCAAAGATAAGCTGGATCAAGCGCAGGAAGAAGAGGAAGGGGAAGAGCAACAGGAGCAGGAGGAGCAGGAGGAGCAGGAGCAACAGGAGCAGGAGCAACAGGAGCAGGAGCAACAAGAGCAGGAGCAACAGGAGCAGGAGCAACAAGAGCAGGAGCAACAAGAGCAGGAGCAACAAGAGCAGGAGCAACAAGAGCAGGAGCAACAAGAGCAGGAGCAACAAGAGCAGGAACAGGAGGAACAGCAGGAGCAGGAACAGCAGTCTTCAGGTGAATCGGAAGAGCAGGAAGAAGAGCAATCATCCTCAGGAGAACAAGAGCAGGAAGAAGAGCAATCATCCTCAGGAGAACAAGAGCAGGAAGAAGAGCAGTCATCCTCAGGAGAACAAGAGCAGGAAGAAGAGCAGTCATCCTCAGGAGAACAAGAGCAGGAACAAAAACAGAGTGGCGACCAGGATGAGCAGAGTGATTCCCAGTCGGGCGAGGAAGAGCAACAGGAACAGCAAAGTGAGTCATCGGACGAGCAGCAGGAGACCGGTGAACCGGATGATTCCCAGGAACAAGAGTCCGATCAAGGTGAGGAGCAGGAAACCGATTCCCAAGAGAGCGGAGCCAAGGACAAGGAGGAGAGCCTGGAAGGCGATGAAGAAGAACAAAACAGTGAAAGGTCTGCTAACCTGAATAGACCGGAGAACGATCAAAACAGAAGCCGATCACAGGAGAGTCTCGGCCAGCAACAGAAAGATCCCGAGTTGAATCCTGACGACCCACAAAATTCCGAGGCCGTCGATCAGGTAGACCAGCAAGACACCCCCCAATCAGAAGAGGGGCAGGATGAAGCCGAGGGAGGTGAAGAGAAAAGCGGCCCCCAAAGCAAACTCAATCCACTCATGGAACAGTGGCTGGATCAGGTTGAAGGGGATCCAACCCAGTTGATGCAACAACAATTCAAACTGGAAGAGTACAACTATCTGCGCAGCCGTGGAGGCAGGGACAGAGAAACCAGACCCTGGTAGAACAAGGGGGAGGCACTATCGACATCGTCAAGCTCGCTTTAAGCGCCATCATGCTCATGGTCCTGTCGACCAGTGCAACGGCCAATCAGTATCCGGGTCAAAACTATTGGTACAACCCGGCGCCTGGTCAATGGAACTATCCGGCCACCAATCAGAGACAACCGGCGCCAGTCACCGGGGGACAAAGATCGAACACCCCATACGGCACTGCGTGGCCCTCCCAGCAGAGACCAGGTTATCCATCCTCCAACTACTACGGCACCCAGACAACCAAACCCTTCATAGAGACAAAAATCTCTAGCGAAAACCCCTACGTACAACAAAATGTCATTCTCAAGCTGAGCGTTGTCAGTCAAAACAACCTGTCAACCGTTACACCTCACTTACCACAAATCGGCAATTTCCTGCTCAATCTGCAGGAGGGCCCAGTCACCTACTCCCGCACCATCAAAGGCAAGCGGCAGATCGTCAACGATTTCTACTACCAGGTCACGCCGCTGAAACCCGGTCAGTTTGAAATCCCGGCGATCAATGTCACCGGCGAAGAGCAGTCGGTCGGTTACCAGCGTGGTAACAACGCTTTTAAAGCCAGCATGAGCAGCGCCATCACATTCAATGTCAGAGAGGCCAATCCAACCAGCAAACCCTGGTTACCGGTTGAACAGTTGAACCTGAAAGTAAAACTGCCCGAAAACTTCAAAGCGGCTGCCGGCAAGCCCCTGCCATTCACAACGGAGATCTCCGCGCTCGGAATTTCAGGCAATAAACTCCCCAGCCTGGAGAGTCAGCTAAACAGCGAAGCATTCAGAGTCTATCGGGACCGAAATCAGACCCACACCTATCTCGACAAGAAGTCCAACCGTATCGTTGGGCGTCGGGTAGAGACCTTTACCCTGGTGCCCCAGTTTGGCGGAGACCTGAAACTTCCGCAGTTGAGTATCAAATGGTGGAATACCCGAACCGATATGGCGCAGCGGGCCTCGGTACCACTCCAGCCCATCGCGGTCAGTGGCACCCGTAAAGAGAGCGGATTTTTCGAAGCAGAGACCTCCCTATTCCCCTCTGGAACCTCAGCCGCCTTCTGGATACCACTGGCAGTGGTGTTCGGCATCATCTTTGGTTACTGGATGGCACTCTGGCTCTCGCATCGAAAAGCAGGCGGCGAGCAGAGCTCTCCATTGGAACCACTGATCGTTTTCTTTAAAAACCCGATGCTGCGTATGGCGCCCGCCTTCTCACCCCTCAAGGATAAATTGAGAAACACCACAGCGATTCTGAATCCGGTAGCACGCTGGCATAACTGGCGCCGTCGACTTGTCGGTGCCCTGCCCCTGTCAGTGCGTTTCTATTTTTGCGTGCGCTTTGTTGACGAGGAGAGCGATCCGGAGGTCTGGGGATACACCCTGCGCTTTCTAGCCAACAAACATCTCAGCTTGCCGACCAATGCACCCTATAGCGTGATTGCAGATCACATTCTCGATTTCCACCCGAAAGCTGAACCGGGCAAAATAAAACAGTTGATCCACCAACTTGAAGAGGCGATCTATGGCCACAATGATCTCGATTTCGATCAGTGGAAAGAGGCCTTCAAACACGAAATCCGTCCCAGCCTGAAGATCTGGAGAATGGATAGAAAAGATCAGCAAAATCAGAAAGGCCAGAATAACATTCTACCCAACCTCAATCCGGAGGTTGTTTCCGAGCAGTCTGTCATTTGAGGTTTGAAAAACCTAGTTCAAGAAGATCAGTCACTTGTTCCTGCACACAGGCAAATGCGGAAACAACTATTAACGCAGTAAATTAGCTCTCTAAGAGGCTGAATATCAGCGTAAAACAACCATTAAGAATGCGAGAGACCGTCGATTCGATTCCAATCGCACTTGTGTCTAAAACAAGCACTTATTGTCCTCACGTATGCGCAACTTTGAGTCGAAAGAACTTTGGTCTATTCACTGCCTGACAAGACACCCACTCTAACAAGCACCAGGCCAACAACAAAGATTGTTATATCGATCTGTCAGCAACCTCCTGGATCATTTGCGGGTACTGACTAAAGGGTTTAAAAAATAGTGGTGTTATTATTTTCAATACTCCAAGGCCTGTTAGCAGGCCCTAGTGTTATCGACAGGAGGTGGATATCTGAGAAATATCAGAGCCAAAATCGATTCAATCACAAGATAGAAGAGTGTCAGCCAGTCAGGCAAACCGTCACTGAGCAAGGAGTAGACGCGCGCAGCCACCACCAACGCCAGAGTAAGCCCAATCCCCATCACAAGCGTGCGTTCTCTTTCAATGCGATAACAGGCTAAACAGGCCATCACTCCCAAGCCTGCCATCATGCCGTGTAATGCCCGAAACTGATTTGCCTGATCAGCAAGTTGCGTATTCAGGCCGGCATGTTCCGGGTGAAACATGGCTAAGACACCGGGAACCAGGAGACTCAAACCAAAGAACATTAATAGTGCCACCAGTAATCGTTTGTGACTTTTCTGCATGGTTAATCCCCACCTCATGGAAGCATCTTAAAAAGACCAGGTTAAACCCCTGGTTGCGTTTTCTACTACTTACAGACTTGTCACTCTGGTGATTGATATGCGGCTGAGTACGTTCGGCGTGATGCCCAGATAAATAACTCCAGAACAACCATGGGCCTATTTTCAATGAAAGCAGTAAGTAGGCGCTTAATAACTCCCTGAATAACAATCATTTTGAATTAATATGAAATGATGAACGTCCCAGTTTACTGCTGCTTACTGATATCGGCACAGCCTTTCCAGCTTCTACCGCTCCCAGGCTTGCTCCGCAACCCTGGCATGAAAGCTGAACCCAGCCACATTCGCCACCTGGGCTAAACGCTTATCAATTTCCCAGCGTGGGATGATCTGCAACATGAACACCTGCAAATCTGTTTCGTTTGCTCACCCGTCTGCGATTGAGTAGTTGCGGCCCAACGGTAGCATTGTCAAGGATATGGGGTTGCCAGACGGCATTCTGTACAGCACGCTAAATCCCCGCACCATGGCATGGATACAAAACGCCGCTATCCCTGTCTTACCCAATGTATCGGAGCGTAAAGAACCCGCAGTTTCTCCGGGAATACGATCAGCGGTGCAATCAAACCGGCACGTGATTCGTCATACAGAGATGAGTGCAGGACATACATGCCCCCGGCGCTCAGCCATAGTTCAATCAGGAGAAAATAAGCCAAATGAATACCAATGATCGAATCCGAACCGTGATTGCCAGCATGCTGGCAGCGGGCACGATGCTCGCCGCCCAGAACGCTGTGGCTCTGCCAGACACACCTAAGGCGTGGGAGAAGTGCGCCGGCATCGCCAAGGCCGGCAAGAACGACTGCGGCGCGCTCGACGGCAAACACGTCTGCGCCACCCAGTCGACGCTCGACAACTCCGACCAGGAGTGGGTGTATGTGCCCCAGGGCACGTGCGAGAAGATCACCGGTGGGGTGGTCGCCAAAGTTATACCGGCGAAGTAAGGCGTTGGATACCGTGCCTCCCCTTCGGGGGCGCGGGTCGGTGTCGGGTGTCGGCATTGGCCTGCGTGACCCGCATTTCGAACAGTTGATGGCGGCCGAGCATGGCGTGCCGTGGGTCGAGCTGCTGGCCGACAACTTCCTCGCCCGCGGTGGTCTCGCGCCACGACAGCTCGAACGTATCGCCGATCGGTATGCGCTGACGCTGCATTGCGTCGGCATGAACCTCGGTGGCAGCGAGCCGCTCGATCTCGGCTACCTCGGCGGCATCCGTGCGATCGCCGAACGCACAGCGCCGGCGTGGGTCTCCGATCATCTTTGTTTCACCCGTTGTCACGGCCACCACTACCACGACCTTTTGCCGTTGCCGTACAGCGAAGAGTCGGTTCAACATATCGCCGCGCGCATCCACCAGGTCCAGGATTTTCTCGGCCGCCGCCTCGTAGTCGAAAACGTATCCGCCTATCTGTGTGCGGATGCACCGCTGAGTGAGACTGAATTTGTCGCCGCTGTGTGCGACGAAGCCGACTGCGAGCTGCTGCTCGACGTCAATAACCTGTACGTCAACCAAGTCAACCTCGGCCTTGATGCGGCCACGGCGATCGCCCAGGTGCCATTGCACCGAGTGCGGGAGGTGCATCTGGCCGGATACGAGGACAAGGGGGATTACCTGATTGATGCGCACAACAATCGTGTCAGCAAACCCGTCTGGGCACTGTTTCGCCAAGTCGCATGCGCCTTGCCCAGTGTGCCGGTGTGCATCGAGTGGGACAATGACATTCCACCACTTGATGTGCTGCTCGACGAGGCGCTGCGGGCGAGCCGTATTCTGGATGAAGCAGCGAGGGCGGTCGCATGACCGCCCTCGCACAGTGGCAGCACGACCTGGCTGCAGCAATCGACGGCGGCACAGCAATTGATGTCGCGCAGGCGGCGCGCAGCGTGCCCGGGCTCAGTGCAGAACAGGCTTGTGAGGTCTATCGCAGATCGAGCCAAGGAGTGCGTGTTGCGGCACTGAACGATGTCTACCCAGTGTGCCGCCAACTGCTCGGCAGGCGCTCTTTCGACGGCCTGGCGCGGGAATTCGTGCGCCTAAACAGTTCGACTCAACCCGACCTGAATCGCTTTGGTGGAGGTTTCGCGACATTCGTCGACACAGTCGTCGACGCACACAGGGTGTTCGCCGGACTGCCGTGGCTCGGCGAGCTGGTCGCACTCGAATGGGCCTGTCACAGCATCTACTATGCGGACAATGATCCTCCGCTGGACCTCGGCCCGTTGGCCGATGCCGATCCGTCGCAGCTGTTTCCGCGACCGATATCGGCGCTGGACTGGCTACACACGACTTGGCCTGTGCATGCGATCCGGGCAGCGCACCACGATGGCGGCGACCCGCCGGCGCTGCACATTGAACCCGGTGAATGGTGCCTGGTTATCGAGCGGCGAGGCTACGAAGCCTGGGTCGAGGTGGTCGACATCGAACTGTGGCGCCTGCTCGATCGTTGTGTCCAGGGGTGGGATCTGGCGAGGCTGGCCGCCGATGACAGCCTCGCTACCGAACGCCTCGGCGAGCTGATCAAGCGTGGCTGGATAGGTGCAATGGAGCGGCACGGCAATGCTGTTTGACCGCGATATGCTGAATCGCCTCTACCGCTATGCCTATGCGCTCAGTGGCAACGAGCCGGGGGCCGGCGATCTCTTACAGGACACAGTCGAGCGTTGCCTGCAACGCCCACCCGGCGCGCTGGCCTGTCCCGAAGCCTACGCACGCCGTGTCATGCGCAACCGTTACATCGACATCACACGGCGGCGCAAGGCCAGTCCCGAGACCGGCGATGCTCACGCCGATGCGGAGTTGTTGGCGATCGACACCCACTGTCTCGAGTCATTGACCATCAGCCGTGACATGTTGCAGCAGGCATGGTCGCGGCTGGATGTGTTCGAACGTGAGATCCTCTACTATTGGGCGGTCGAAGACATGACCGCGGCCCAGATCGCTTCGACACTCGGCAGCCGTCGGGGCACTGTGCTAGCGCGAATTCACCGCTTGCGCGCCAGGTTGCGTGCCGAGTTCGGTGACGATGCTGCCGCAGAGGGGGTGAAACGATGAAGCCCAATTTGAAACAAAGCCTGATCGAACATCTGGAGTCGGTTCGTCTCGACGATGCGCGTCTCGACGAGCTCGAGGCTCTGCAGCGAACCCGGTCTGCGCGTAGCTGGTGGCATAGTCGCACGCTGCAGCTCTTTGCTGCCGCCTGTCTGTTGGTCGCGCTTGTGGTCAGCTGGTTGCCGTTCGAACAACCCGACTTGTTGCACGCGATCGCCGAAGAGGCGGTCATGAACCACCTTGCGCAGACTCCACTCGAGGTGCACGGTACGACGATCGCCGAGCTCGACGGTCATTTCGACCAGCTCGGGTTCCGTCTGGTCGAGCCTCTCGCGCCGGCCGAGGGTGCACGACTGCTCGGCGGACGCTATTGCAGCCTGCAGGGCGTAACCGCTGCGCAACTGCGTCGACACGACGCTCAAGGGCGTACCCAGAACCTGTACCAGGTTCCCTACCGGCCCGCGTCGATGGGCGAGTTGCCCGATCCAGCTCTCGGTGAGCAGCCGCGCACATTGGAGATGCGCGGCTTGCGTGTTGATCTTTGGGTCGAACGCGGCCTGTTGTTCGCGCTGACCCGCGACTAGTGGTGGATGTCGATTAAAAAGGATAACTGTAAAAACCCCAGATCTATTCAAACCTGTCTGAATCTAGTGAGACTCGCGTTGCCTTTAACAACTCGAACGGTGGTAATCATGCGCCTTTCGTCATGAGCTGAGCCAGTATCTTGTCGATGACCTTTGTTTATGTTGAGAAGCTGATGCGTAATATGTGCAAGAAACCGGAACCCAATGTTTATTAGGAAGTGTGGGTTCCGGCTTCCGATGGTATGTCGATGATTTGATCAGCCTCTTCTCAAGAAACGGCCCTGCGACGCAGCAAGCCAAATCCAACTAACCCAATACTCAGGAGTGCTAGTGTCGACGGCTCAGGTACTGCTGCTGTCGGGGGTTCTTCCGGTGAGTATGCAGTCAGCACACGGATATAGTCTCCCGGTGATGACGCTCTCCAGTCGACCTCAATCTCGTTCGATCCGGTGATGGCTACCGAGTCATTCGCTTCCAGTCCACGCAGCCTTGGGTTGAGATAGGTTACGTTGTTATTGATCAGAAAGTCACTGGCTGCAAGATTGCTTGTGCTGGTCAGTATCCCGAGAATATCTGAGTCGAAGGTCACACGGCCGACCTGGGAAGTCGATCGCCTTGGATCGAAAAAGATATAGTGGCTGGCAACCATGCTTCCTGTGGAGAGGATACCGGGCCCAGAGCCACCGCCTGCACCATCCGCAAGGATGTCCACATTCAGATCATCGAATAGGCTGATATTCTGGTCTTCATTGAATCCATACAGATTGTTAGTCTGAAATGTGTTGTTTCCGACCGTGTTGTCTGGACTCGATTCTGTGAATACAGGATCTAATAAAACAAAATCTCCAGTTCCGACAGTTACTTCACCTGAAATGATGGTCGCGCCAGCTTGAGTCAAGAGACCGGTATACAGAAGCGGCCCTAAGAAGCAGGTAAGTAGCCTTTTCATCACATGCTCTCCATTTTGGATCATCATTTATCCACCGTTTAGTGATAAATCTGTGATGGTGCGATAAAGCCTGCACTCGTTTTATTCCTAACGCAAAATAAATGCCATCTAATAAATAATTCAATTAAGACAGTAAGCTAGAAATAACTCGAATAAAAATAAGGGAATTGAATGTAAAAAAAACCGACAGTTTTTTGTGTCTACATATTCAGATTATCTACGCCTGGCCATAGTGTAGTTAGCCATGATTAATTGCCGTTATCAGGTTTTTTTATCAACTTGAGTGGCATGCCATTTTAAACATGGCCTTTGCTTTATCATAACCCGTAAAGGCATAAGCCACTTCAGTATTTGCCTATTTTTAAATGAATCTAACCACGGCCATAAGCGAACGTTTTATGAAATCCTTACATAGTAAGTGCCACGCACAAGCCCTTTTCGCGTCTTTCGCAAGCGTTCACATCAGTGATGCGGGAAGGGGTTCCACTATTTCACGGATTATCGAGAGAAGTGTGTTGCTTATTGTGCATATAGATGCCCAGCTCTTAGCCTTAAATTAGCCGATAACTAGCCGATAACTAGCCGCAAATAAACTATATTACAAATGGTGAGTGTCCCGGTTTATGATGGGTTTATGACGACAGAACAGATTTTCTAACACTCCCCAACTTTATAGCCGCCCTTCCCTGCGGAGTCTTTGGTCAACCTGCCAGTGATAAAGCCTACTGATGAGCGGGCGAATTACCGGCATTCCTATAAACCAGGCCAGTGGAGTCAAAACCGGTACCCTGCCCATAAGCGCAATGTATGCATCAATTTCAGAAAGAATATTTTTGTTTTCATCGAACACGTGCAGCTCTGTTAACGCTTTTTGTGGATCGATGCCAATTTCCTGCAGTTCCGCGTCTCTACCGGTGATGTCAACCCAGTTCACACTGCTTTTTCTTTCACCTGCAAGCCTTTCATAATTTTCTCTGTCCTTAATACATTTTGGGCAGGCGCCGTCGTAAAAAACCGTTATCTTTCCGGGTTTCGGACTCATTGCAATATTCCCTAAGAATTCATTGCGCCAGCTCACCTCGGTTTAGCTGCGCCTAAACCGATGTCGTTAAGACCTTCGGCAATTTCCAGAGTGCTGAAAAGTTGCCTACCTGTATCGAAGCAGAGTCTCTATTAGGGTTGTGAGACTCTAGAATCGAGGTAGTATGTAAAATCAAGGCCAGTCCCGCAGTGACTTGTGGCAACTTCGGCAACTTTTCTTGAGTTCTTCCAACGAGGCAAGGATTTTCTCTTGATCCCTATCCTTCAGCCATACCTTCGCCGCTTTTCTCAGTTTATTGGTTGCAGCTCGATTGGCCATGACTCTTTCATCAAATTCCTGTTTGTCAGCCCATGGCCATTCCCGATCATTGATTTGGTCTTTATCCGGATAGATATGGTCTAATAGATTTGAAGTATGCCAGAGCGCTGCGGCATGATTCACAATATTGTCGTAGTATTTACTTTCTTTTTGGGTGAGCAGTTCGATCGCTTCCAAGTGATGGCGCAGAATATTCATTATCAGTTCAAGATATTCAAGTTCCTGCTCTTCTGATCCCTCAACGTTTTGCGCATGGATATTCGGTGTAATGAATATGAAGAAAAAGATAAAGGCGCAGACTCCAGCTTTAATGTTCATAACTCTCCTCCGTTCTTGACCATACACTTTGTCAGTATGTGTTAAATAGAACTATCTAATGGAACTCCTGATTTTTTTCTTAGTTAATTAGAGTAAAGGCTTGTGATTTGTATCCAGCAATATCTTATTTTTCTGAAACAATGCTGATATCCAAAGGATATAAACGGGTTTAATAGAACCCTTTCCCGTTCTTTGACTGATTTGTTATTCAAATAATTTATAATAATGATAGTGACCTGTTTGGCAGCCGCTGATACTTCATCATCTCAACTGGAATGTCATGAGCTTGCATAAAACTTCATTCCAGGAAAAGACTTCATTCTCGATTCAGCGATGCTACAAATGGTGAGTGTCCCGGTTTATGGCTCGATTCAGCGATGCTACAAATGGTGAGTGTCCCGGTTTATGGCCTCGTCTAGGATTGCGGCGGGAAGGAATGTTACGAAAGGAAAAAATCAGCGGACGGCCATAGGGCCGTCCTTTTAACTGCCTATTCTGAAACGTGGAAATCCACACTGTTCTTGAGAAGGAAACCGGCCTCGCCATAGTCCGGATAGCGCTTTTCCATCTCCGCCATGGCCTCTTCTCTCGATGTGGCGTTCGCGGTAATCCGCCGGAAATCGTCGATATATTGGATCAGCTCAGCAAAGATGCTCATATCGGTCGGCTCACCGTGCCCTGGGTAGACGGTCGGGTTACGGTCTTTGTACTCCTCTTCAAATTTGACCAATTGGGCCCGCCAGTTACCGATATGCGCGTCGGTCACACCGGATCCCATCCACAGGTGAACCTTGTTATAAGCGAAGTCTGCGGTGAAGAGACCATTGATATCCTCGACATAAACCGTCGTGAGATGCTCTGACTCGGACGGCTCATAATGGGTTTGCAGTGTCAGCGCGCCGCCGCCGACAAACTCCAGGGTGTCTCCTTCCAGAACCGTGATGTTGTTCTCGTAGTCGAATCCGTTCGGATTCTTGGCCGATTTGGGCTTGAGTGACGGTTCTGCATCCAGCCAGCCAATACCTTCCATCCAGGTCGAGAAACCGATGATGTCCTGTTTGATGCTCTCATTTGCGACGACGACCGTGGCGGCGGGAAATTCCTTCAGCAGCCAGTCCATACCGATGTAGTGATCCGGGTGGCCGTGCGTCACCAGGATATGGGTTAGGGGAAGGCCCTTGGCCTTGATGACCTTGGTGAGCTTTTTTGCTTCGCTGGTCGCTCGCTGCACGTCCATAACGATCAGGGATTCACCGTTCGAGAAGATATAGGAGTTTACCGTGGCAGTTTTACCTTTGTAAATGTCCACCTGGATCGGTCCTGCAGCCTGTGTGGTCTGGGTGACAGGGACAAGCAACAAGTTCAGTACCAGCAACACGACTAATTTAAAAGTACGCATCATTTGTTTCTCCACGGTTGTGTTTGATACCGCTTATCTCGGATAACTCGAAATCAATCACGCTCATACCACGAGTTTGGTTTCCAGCATTATTCTAGTCAGGATCATTCTCCGGATAATCACTTGTTTACAGAAATAATAATCCGCATAATATGGATAATGAAAATCGAAGATGTCATCCTTTTCGAGCGGATCGTAGCGCTCAATTCGATTTCTGCCGGGGGCACCGCCTGCGGCCTGTCAGCCACCGTGTCCAGCGACAGGCTCAAGCGACTGGAAGCCAATCTGGGCTGCACTCTGCTGAACCGGACAACGCGCTCCTTGTCCCTGACGGACCAGGGCACAAGATTTCTGCAACACGCGAAGGATCTTATCGACAAGTACGAGGCGGCCCGCCACAGCGTAGGCAGGAGGTCCGATATTCCGACGGGGCTATTGCGGGTTGCGGCGCCATCACTGTTCGGCAAGAAATTCCTGCCGAAAGTAATCAGCTCGTTCCTGACGGACTACCCGGAGACGCGGCTGAATCTCAACTTGTCCGACGAAACCCTAAACTACGCGGCCGAAGGCATCGACATAGCCATTCGGATCGGCAAGTTGAAGGATTCGACAATGGTTGCGCGTAAGCTAGGTGACAGTCACCGGGTACTCTGTGCCTCCCCGTCCTACATTCAACGCAACGGTATGCCATCGCATCCGAGAGATCTCGATCGGCATAATTGCATAATCTTCGTAGGAGAAGACACCTGGCGCTTGCGCAAGGATCTGGAAGACGAGCGGATCAGAGTATCGGGCCGGCTCGACACGAACAGCGCCGAAATGGCCACACAGGCGGCTCTCGACGGCCTTGGCATCGCACTGCGATCCCTTTGGGATATAACGGATTACCTGAAAGCCGGTAGGCTCGTCCATGTCTTACCGGACTACGAAGTACCTACAGAGATGTCCATCTACGCCATATATCCACCGGGGCATTTCATATCCCCCACCGCTAAGGCATTTGTGAAATTGGTCGGCAGGAACCTGACGACACTAGAACTTTAGCCGTCATCAGCATGCAGTAATTATGACCAATGACAAAAGTGGCAGGTCTTGGCCGTGTTCTTGCGCCAACGTCCGCTCTCGAGGACCCGGAGAGCTTGTTCACTCAGTGACCTATGTTCGCAACGGTCGCGTAGCAGGCATCTAAGCTGAAAACTCGCTATGTCTGTTTTACCCGGACGGAAGCTATGACTGCCAAATGACACCATAACTAGACTTTCAATCTGTCACATCAAGTTCAGACTTCTACAGCTTACGGTGTTAACACCAAGCGATTTTGTCGTACCTTAATTACCAAGCGATTCTGTCGTAGTCGCTAATTACCAAGGGAAATTGAGCTAGATCAGTAATTTGGTCCGCTGTGTGGCAGAAGCGAACATCAGGATGCTGAAGTTGAAGTACTGCTAACAGTTTGTTGGTTAACTCCGGCCATCTTACTCAGGGTTTCTGAAGACCGCTTCAGGGTATAAGCAGTAGCTGACCAACTTTGTTCAGCACAACTGACAAAGTTCCTGAATCTGAGTGGAGTGTCAGTTGACACTGTCGTACAAGCCAACTGAGGGGTATTGTGGATTAGAGCTTGTGCAGCAGCACGACGCCGATCAGTCCTGCAATGATGAGGGGAAACAGCACGCTGGCGGCTCCCGACAATAGTTGCATCCCTACAATGAAGCCGGGCATCTCCTTCCAGTTCTCCCGCATCTCCTTTCTGTACTCTGAGTCGATCAGGTACGTCCAGCCTGCGAAATAGTTCAGAGTTGGCCGTTCCATCATCATCTCTCCTCTGGTCTGAGGCCACTTTGGTTTGATTCATGAGAAACACTAGCCAACCGATGTGACAGAAGCATGTCTGTTGGATGAATCCTTGATGACAATGTGAGGAGAGGCTGCAGGGAATGCCAATCCCGTAGGTTGGTTTTCCGCAGCACAGCCGACAATAGCATCTCAAATCGAGATGGGTGTGGGCAACGCCAGAGTTTAAAGGAATCAGTTTCGATTGAAACAGCTTCTCTGTTATTGAGTTCCGACTGTCCGCTTCAAGGTGCGAGAACATTATGGGACAGACCACAGTTTTGTAGAAAAAATCGCTGTTGTCTGCTTTTGGTTAACAACAGAAATCAGAAGAGCCAGCCTTTAATGACCGGAATGGTTGCGAAAGTGACCGTACTGTAAATCGACAATACTAATGATTCCTTTCACTTGAATTGAGGAATCGAATCATGAAGCAGCAACACACGGACATCGAATGTGCCAATGATCGTTGCATCCCATGGAATAAAGGAAGGATCATCGGGCAAAAACCGCCACTAAAGCACAGGATATCTGGTCAATTAGGATCCTCTTAAAGATGAAAAAGAGGTATCGCGATATCGCATTGTTCAATCTGGCAATTGACAGTAAGCTCAGAGCATGTGACTTGGTAAAGCTGAAGACAAGTGATGTCGTCCATGGCGAGAACGTCCTGTCACGCGCCTCAATCTTACAGCAGAAAACGGGACAATAGGTTCGGTTTGAAATCACCGACCAAACCCGTGCTGCGGTGATGCAATGGATAACGGCTGCAAAATTGCGAGGTGAAACCTGGCTATTCGCAAGTCGGGTACGACCTGAGGCTCATATCACGACGCGCCAGTACGCACGGATTGTCAAAGCTTGAGTTGCTATGATAGGGCTCGATCCGTCTGTCTATGGAACGCACTCGATTCGCCGTACGAAAGCCAGCATTATATACAAACGGACAAAGAATCTGCGTGCCGTTCAATTACTGCTTGGCCATACCAAGCTCGAAAGTACAGTGAGATATCTTGGGGTAGAAGTGGATGATGCTCTTGAAATCGCGGAGCATACAGAGATCTGACCAAATATTGCCCGGTTTGAGTCCGGGGTACGGTCGCTCTCCGGCCAAAAGCGGAATTTCGAGAAGTTAATGACTCGAGTATTCCGTCACCCCAAAGCAGCCCTTCTGCTTGTATGCTGAAATAGGAAGTATACGAACCTTAGCATCTATATAAAGACAAGAAAATCCTCCTGCTTCGAATCATTTCTGTCAGTTTCCGGAATATGTATTCATTTTTCTGGAGCATATATACGTCGGGTTCTCGGTCCCGCAGTAAAGTGGATTTATAGCTAGCACTTAGCTTGGTGAAGAAGTCACACTTATCGAGGATCAATCTCATGACCAAACGAACCGTACTTATCACAGGCTGCAGCTCAGGATTTGGCAAGCTTACCGCTAAGACCTTCCAAGCCAATGGCTGGAATGTAATCGCCACCATGCGCTCCCCAGAAAAGGACACTGAACTGACGGCATTGGAAAACGTTACAGTCGAGCGTCTTGATGTCACCGACAAAGAGAGTATTGACGATGCTATTTCAGCGACTTTGAAGCAGTTCGGACGCATTGACGCTCTCATCAATAATGCCGGATACGGAGGCCATGCCATGTTTGAGCAGTTTGAATATGCGCAAATCATAAAGATGTTTGAAACTAATGTTTTTGGCCCTATGAATTTAGCTGCGGCAGTTCTGCCCCATATGCGAAGGCAGCGTAGCGGCGCTATTGTCAATGTGACATCGATGGCCGGTGTTATTGGACTCCCCTTTGCTTCCACCTATTCGGCCAGCAAGTACGCCATGGAAGGTTGGTCCGAAGGATTGGCCCTGGAATACGCACCTTTCAATGTTAAGGTTCGAACAGTTCAGCCAGGAGCCTTTGGCACAAATTTCAATGCTGCCACTGACAATAACTTCGCAGCAGGAGATACTGAAATTCAGGAGCGAGCCCAGCTGATGGCTACCCATTTCATCGGCCTGACCCAACAGATGCAGGAGATCAGCGGTAAGGTGGCCGATCCCCAGGATGTCGCCGAACTGATTTACAGCTGCGCTACCGAGGACACCCCTATCCACAATCCCATTGGGGCTGACGCGGCAATGTTGATGGAAATGAAATCCAGCATGCCCCATCAGACCTTCTTGGGCAAAATGGCCGAAATGTTGGTTCCAGCAGTCTGAGCTGAAGATGGAGTAAGAAAATGTTTGGAAACTTGATCTCAAACATGATGGTCAAACCAGGTCAATCGCCACTGTTCGACAAGCCAGAAAATCATGGCCTCGACTATGAAAACGTGGAATTTAAGGCTGAGGATGGCACTACCTTGCGTGGTTGGCTGATTGAGGGTGGAAACGACAAGGTGATCGTTCAAAGCCACTTCGGCGTGCAGTGCAATCGTGGAGGTTGGACACCCAAGGGCCACGGGCCAATCACTCCCTGGAAGAAGGAGATTCAGTTTCTGCGCCAGGCGAGATATCTGGTGGATAAGGGGTACTCGATACTGATGTACGACATGCGCGGCCATGGTGTCAGCGATCTTGGTCCGATCCCTTGGGTTAGCTGGGGGCCGGAAGAGGCCAAGGACGTGATTGGTGCTGTTGATTTCGTAACGAAACATTTCCCTGATGCCTCGATTGGGCTTTTAAGCATATGTATGGGGGCGGCGGCGTCCACCTACGCCTATGGCCGCGAGAATGGGCTGATAAAGCGGAGTAATATCAAGGCAATGATTGCCGTGCAACCATTGCTTTACACTTGTTTCATTGAAGCGCTCGGTATGCCTGGTTTCTTTGTGCGGGCAGGTGAGAAGGTAAGCAAGAAACGTCTTGGATTTGACTTGTCCGAACCGAGCTTCGTCAAGGATGCCTCTAAGGTTGCTGTCCCCACGCTGGTCGTGCAGAACAGGAATGACCCATGGACCCAAATGGGTATGGTCGATGCTTACTATAATGGGCTCACGGTCGAAAAAGAACTTATGCTTCTCGGCCTGGAGAGCAGCCGCTTTGCCGCCTACGATCATATCGGGTCCCATCCCGAGGATCTGATGGGGTGGTTCGATCGGTATTTATGAGTTTCGCTGAATGCAAGTCAATGGGGATTGGCTCTCGCAGGCCACCACGAGAACCATCAGCCAACTGAAGATTACAAGGAACAAGCAATGTCTATCCCAACCTTAAAGACGGTGTTGATCGGGGTTGCCGTTTTGACCGGCATACTCATCATCGGTGCGCTCACAGGTCGAAAATCGGTTCATAGTGAAATATTCATTCCCGCGGCCCCGAGCGATGTTTGGCAAGTTCTCTCAAATACGTCGGCTTACAAAGATTGGAACCCGGTTTTAGTGCCCATTGAAGGAGAACTGGTCAAACGCAGTACGGTCATTTACCGATATACCCAGGAACCGGGAAAAACCTATGAGCTTTCAGCCAAAGTGAAGTCGATACACGAAGACGAACATATCAATCAATACGGCGGCACCATCGGCGTGCTAACCTTTGACCACCACTACATTCTGAAATCAGTTGAGAACGGAACCTTGGTCACCATTCATGAAGACTACAGGGGTATTGGCGTTCATTTCTGGGATCCGAGCCCAGTACAAGCCGCTTATGACCGTTTGGGCGCTGCCCTCAAAGAACAGGTTCTGGCCCGCTCAAAATCGGGGAACTGACATGAACTCCATCGTCAATATTGAAAGCATCGCCCAAGTTCATGAAGCGCTGGGCCTGGAACCGCCCCAGCACCCGCTGGTTTCCGTTCTGCCCATCGACGAGCGCATGGTGAATTACGACTACAGGGATAAGACTTACGTTTTTGGATTTTATCAGGTCAGCTTCAAATCAGGTATTAAAGGCACCATTACGTATGGCCGAAACACCTATGATTTCCAGGAAGGCACATTGGTATTTTCAAAGCCCGGCCAGGCATTGCAGTTCAGAGACAAGGAATCGACCGACGGCGAAGTGGGATGGGTTCTGTTCTTTCATCCCGATTTAATACGCCGTTCCGAACTGGGTCGAACTATTGATAGTTACTCTTATTTTTCCTACGAGGTCCACGAGGCCCTGCATGTGTCTGAAGTCGAAAAACGCATCCTCAACGAACTGGTACAAAAGATCGAGCGAGAATTGACCCACGCTATTGACCGCCATACGCAGAAGTTGATCATATCCAACATCGAACTGCTGCTCGACTACTGCACACGCTACTACGATCGCCAGTTCTATGTGCGTACCAACATGAACCAGGATTTGATCACCCGATTCGAGGTTCTGCTGCATAACTACTATGTTGAAGACAGGGCGGCGAACGAGGGTGTACCAACGGTCAGGTTCTGTGGCGAGCAACTGAACATGTCAGCCAGTTACCTGAGCGACCTTTTGAAGAAGGAAACCGGTAGTAATGCCCAACAGCTTATCCAAAAGTTCATCATCGAAAGGGCGAAGACACAGCTATTGAACTCCAGCGACCACATCAGCCAGATTGCCTACGGCCTGGGCTTCGACTATCCACAGCATTTCAGCAAGTTGTTTAAATCTAAGACTGGCATGAGCCCGGCGGAATACCGGAAGAGGAATTGATCTTCCCCCAAGCGATCCAATGTCGCTAAGTTGAAGTTCGAATATATCTAGAGTACGCCTCTTATCTATTTTATCAAAATGACTGCTTTAGTCGCAAAAGCACCATGGGTAATATCAGCCGAATTGCAGTAGCGGAAATAGGTCGCTGACCGGCCAATAGCAGGCGTTCGTCACTTATCGAATATTACTCGATAGGTGCGGTTTGTACCTCACCACATCCTTCAGTTCTATCTCTTCTGTGCTCATATATACCTACATTCCTACCTTATCAGATACCGCAGTAAAGGAAAGTTCACCCTTTTGCATATCATTTCTTATTTGTAATATATCTTTTGCAGTTGGAAGCCCTGTCACGACTAATTTACAGTTGATAGACAATCCACTTAAAAGTTGATTGATTTCTTCAAGTATGTACTCACGTAATATTGCCTGCGCATATCTAAAACTAAGCATCTTATAGAATGAGTAGAACTCAGTGCATCTATTCTGACTCCAATCTCTTCTGTTCCAACCCCAAGCATGGGTAACTCTGTTGAAATATATCTCACCACTTCTTACATATTTCAAGAAATCAAAATCTTTTGCTGTTATTCCTCGCTCGAGATCTTGTCTATAAAAATCGGGCCCTAAATGGTTATATTTTCGTAATTTTCTCAAGACTTTATTATAGCCCCTTACGCCACCAAGCTTGTGAGGAATTTGTAATTTCCACATTTTTTTCTTGTTAATAATAGTTATTTTTCGTTTCCACAAATCCCAGTCGTCAGGTGGAATTATTTGAAGGTACCAATTAAATACTTTAAAGAGATTCTTCGTTGTTGAACCAATAAAGTATATCTGCTCTTCATGATATATAATTTCAAAAACAGCTTGTCCTTCCCTGGCTAGGCGATTGGCAATATTATCTACAGCATCACATGCCATTTCAGAAATATCATATTTATCAAACTCACCTAGCTCACCAACTATTTTTTTTGCCCTTTCACAATCCTGTACATCACCCTGAAGTTTGATAGTGAATTTTCTCTGTTTTTCAGTTGTCCCGCCTATTGGCATAATTGCCAAACGTATATCTTCAGTGAACATATGAACATCAGGATCAATATCCAGCCCTTTTGATAGGCTTGGAAAGTGTGTAGCCAGAGATGGTTTAACATCTTTCCGCGCTCTATACCTTCTCACTGTGTACCTTCTGTGTCTTCAGCTTTTGCTACTTTTCTTTCTTCTCTATCTAAAGAATCTTGCAAATCACGTCTTTTCCATCCGAAATCAAACTCATCTGCTCCGTCTTTATTTCGCAGGAAGAAAGTAATGAATATATCTATACCATCGTGAAAACTACCATGTGGTTCTTGTGCAAATATGCGGACCAAAGTACTGTCATGGTCTATTTCTTCGTGGGATACAATTAAATGCTCTGAAAAGACCTTGTGCCGAGAAACATCTGACAACCTATGACTGATACGCATATCCCAATTTGTACGCAATACACCTCTATGCGGTATTTCAAAAGCCCCTTCTGTTAAAGCGATAGAACCAGCCAATAATGGCAATGGTGACTCTTTTCCCCTTTCCTCCAAATATTTATTCCAGGCATCAACTGCTATTTGCCACAATTGGTTATTATTATGATAATCTGCCATTAATTTCGCATAACCAGAAAGCTCCATCAAGTCTAGTAACGGTGCTGCTGCGATTTTGAATTCCTGCTGTACTCGCCAATCTACTGTAGCTGACTTCGGACGCAAACTATTAAAGCGCATGAAGCATCCGTACATATACATATTGAAAACGTTCCTTAATATGTTTTGGTCATTGTTTAGAAGAGCTTCAAATGAAACTTCGCCCGAAGTATGCAAAAACTGGCCAGCATAATCTGGAAAACCTTTAGGTCTCTTTAGAAACGCCAGCATTAAATTCTGGGTTGACATTAAATCTAATAACTCTGACTGTCTATTCTTACTAGCCTGGTCTAATTTTTCGAATTCAAATTCAGACCAAAGCAATCCTTCTATTTTCTTTTTATCACTTAAGTTTGACCATTTGTCATGCCAGATTTCCATTTGATGTTCTACTTTGTGCCAAAACTCCCATTCTCTACTCAATACAGCTCCGACTAACCACGGATGTTTAGTGTCCTCGGTTTTAGCAATCCAAGATTTGTATAAACTTGCACCCTTATCTATCAAAGCTTGTGTGTTCTTAACAAATGTGTCAGATTCAATTTGCAACAATAGTTCTTTCTGATACCATACAGGTGTCACTATCTTACCTTCTGTTAAAACTTCAAATTCCAGTCTTGACTTAAACCACTCAAGTTGAGGTAAACAGTAGGAAGGGAATCCATGTTTATAGATATCTGAATCATTATTCCAGGTTACTTTTGACAGCCTTCTTTCTATTACTCCTGAATCTAATGCCTCGATATGCTCTCTACATGCAAGTGCAATTGTAATTGGCATAGTTGCGAATCGCTCTATTATTGCTAGCTTTTCAAGAATCTCATTGGTTACTATTTCGTTTTCTGATACCTGAGAAATAATTTGCAAAACACAATCACCAAACTTTTCAGTAATTTCTAAAGCACGATTCGTTCGGCCAATTTTTGCCAATAGCTTCAAATACACATCAACATAACCTGCTAACTCTATAACTTCGTTATATCGATCTTCTTTTAAGTTAACTTCCAAACATTGCTTAATAATTACAAAAACTCTAGATTCAATCCATTCTTTATCGTTTGTAATGTCTGGTTGTAGGGTTGTACCAGTTTGATGGGCTATGGATACCCTTGAATCATCTGTACGATACCAGTCTAGATGGATGTATTTTTGTTTATACCATTGACTATCTGAAGGTATTAGATTTTTCGATTTTTCATAATATAAGAGAAATGAAACTAGATTTTTACAAAGCTCAATGAATGGTGAGCCACGTAGATGAACCTCATTTTTAGTTATATCTGATAAAGTTTCCAGCGTATCCAGACTAGAAGAAGCCAACTTGTTTGCATTTTGTTGAAAGGCTACGTCATTCCACCGATACCCACCTGCCATTACCATATTTGTATATCGCCTTAACTGAGCAAACAAATGGTAACTTAGTGCAGTAGGGTCAAATAAATAAAATACTCGTTGGCCTAATTTAACGAAAGCGATTATTCCAATTCCTACCGAAATCAGCATCACGGGTATTGCAAGCTCAATCCGATCAAAACCCAATACCCGAAATGATACTAATGATAATCCTAAGAAAGTGATAAAAGACAAAAAGTGCATATATACATTCCCTACTCGCTCCTGCGCGAGAAGATCACGTATATTGTTTGGCACTTTCGCATATATCGAGCCAGCAATCGTGCTGATTGCAGCGTAGTACAAACCGATAAACACACTTCCTATACCACTGATGGTTACTAAAAATGTGGCATAATCACCATCATCCGGAATTCTTAAAAACGTGAATTTGTAAAACTCAGTAACTACTGGATTTGCCAATTGTAGTAATATAGCAAAAAGGAATGCCAATACTAATTGCAACTGTGTAATATGAAATAAATGCCGTAGTCCGACAAAACCATCTTTCTTCTCTCTTGCAAAATATCGGGAACGAAAATTCTGAGTACCAATCCAGAAATAGGCTTTATTGACTATCGAACGCAACCGCCAAAACAACCGAAGTTGTGAAAAATATAGAAACAGAGAATTCTTCACTATTTCACATCCTTTACACTACCTGAAAAAATAACCTAACAGAGTCTATTCCAATATTACTGCTGTGTACTTTAGCATTGCATACATGTCACTAATTTAAACCGACTGCCTTCAAATTCTCGCCCTGTTGTTGTAATGCCTCTTCGAATCTCTTAATTGCTTGCTCGGATGGTTTCCAATCGAGCAATTCTGCGATTTCATTTCCAGCCCGGGTCAGTGGCATAGCGTGTAGGCTGTAACGGCCATCTTTGTCGTTTTCTACTTCATCCTCACGCCCAAATGGGGGTGAATTCTGTCCTTCAAGAAAGGTGTCTGCTAAATCTTTAGGTGGATTCTTCGCCATAGAAATGGCATAGCTGACCGATCCCATTTCCAATTTGTACTCGTTCGCCTTCATCAAGTCGATGTCACCATGCCCTAAAGAAAAAAGTTCAATTGCTTCCAGGCGATCAAACAAGTCGCTGATTGACCCATTATTATGGTCATATCTAACATAATCTGATTTGATCAGCTGAGCATAGTAGCCGACCATGTAAAATCCCAAAGGCAGCCCATCTCGATAAAGTTTTGCCGAAAGATTTACAAAGTCGGATAAATCTTTGAACTCTTTATCTTCTAGCATAACCAACGACCATAATGCACGGAGTGAAATAGATCCTGGAATACTAGCTTCTCGTGCAAGAGCTACCGCAAGAACATCTTCCCGCCATGGTTCGTTTTTTGTTGATGCGAACTGTAGGAAGCGGTCAAACCAAGCTGAAGAAATTGAGATTTCACTATCACTCTCATCACTATGTACGGGTTCATGTTGGGATAGTTCTAATGCCCTTGTTACGATTCTTGCAGCGTTCATTCGTCGAGATAGAGTTTCTAGGTCGCTGAAGCGGTCAACTGGTATGTCTTGGTCCCGTTTCAACAAATCCAACCATGTGTCGGCCTCCTTTTTTCGCAAATTTAGTAGAATATCTTTTTGGCGGATATCGCGGTTGGCATCACCAAGTCTTCCTTTTGTGGTCACATACCGTTCAAGCAAGGTATCGGAAGACATAAGAATCACTCGAAACAGTCCTTTGAGTAGTCTCTGTGCTGCCTTAGTCGGTTTAACGCTGAGTGATTTTACTGCTCGTGTGATTAGATCAGAAACGGATTGGTCTTCTTCAGTATGTTTTGCTGGTAGATTTTCGTTATCTTCTGTGCTCATAATTCTACTCGTTAATATATTGATATTATGATCTGATCTGTCTTGGTTCTCTATGTGTATTAGACTTGATTGTCATATTCCAATCACCCACATCTCCATCATCAAGTCTTGAGTGTTGCCTTTGGGTTGCGAATGCAGGCCATCATCGATGGTCTTGAATAATTTCTTTCGGTAGGCAACGACCAGCATCCCACATAAAATTCAACAATCTGCTCAACCCTAACCTACCCAAAAAATCAGATTAATCCCTCACACCAAAAACTCAACCCACAACGGCCGATGATCCGCAATATGGTATTTCACCGTCTTATTAAAATAGTCCGGATCGACATCCCAGGCCGCCCTGAAGAACGGATCGCGGTCGAAGTCGAACACCCCTGAGTTCCCCTGATAGGCGTCTTTCATTGCTCCCGCGTGAAAGGCGACCTGATCGTAGTCTTTGTCCCCTGCCAGGTTACTGCCCATTGTTGTGGAGTGTTGCGGCAGGATGAGGCGTTTGGCCTTCAACGCTTTATAGACTGAGCTTGAGTTGTCTCGGATGGGGAGATTGAGGTCACCCATGACGAGGATATTCTGTGAATAGGCCCCGGCGGCTCGGTTGCGTTGATCGGCCCAGCGGGCCAGGGCGTAGGCTTCGAGGGCACGGCGGTCTTCGTCGTAGTAGGTGTGACTGCCAAAGTAGAGGTGGGCGGAGACAGCCGTGAATTCCAGCCCCCCTGCCTTGAAAGCTACAACATAGGGGTTACGGTCGAAGCCTTTGTAAGCGCCGGAGACACCGCGCATGCGGATGTAGCGATGGTCACTGGGGGGTACGGCGATTTCTGCAGCGAGTTCGAGGCGGGCAACTTTTTGGCTGTCGTAGAGGAAGCCTGAGCGTTCGTCGTTTCCACCAATGTCGGAGAGGATGACACGGTAGCCTGTCGGCAGGTGATCGACGAGTGCGCAGAGATCGGTAAGGTCGTCCGCGATCTCCTGGATAGCGATGAGGTCGAACCAGCTGATGATTTCGGCCATCAATGCCAAGTCGTCATCGGTACGTTGCTGGACACCGAAATTGGTCAGATTCCAGGTGGCGGCGAGGAGTCGGTTGGGGGCTTTGTCCGGGATGCCGCGGTGCGTTTTGTTTCCGCGCAGGGCCTGGCGCTCGGTGGCCAGGTCGTAGGTGAAATCGGGGCTTTCCTTCTCGTGGGGGATCATGTGCTTCCCTTAGGGATCCGTGTTGTTTTATTGTCCTGTTTGCTTCTCTTTTGAGAATAGGTTGCGGGTGGGGGTTCGACAACTCGTTACAGGAATGGAATTCCTGTTTTACTGGTTTTCAGTCCGCCAAAGCGTAGTGATAAACGCACAGGGATTGGGGGTGATTTCCGAGCACATAGCGAGGTATGTTGTGAACTCGCGTTTGGACCATTGCCGGGTACGTAATTCTCCATCGGAATGACAACACTGCCCGACACTCAAAAGCACGATATAATCACTACCCAATGACCCAGCCAGCCAACATCTTCTCCTACCGTCCCTACTGGGCCGCCCGCTTTGGTGTCGCTCCTTTCCTGCCGATGAACCGGGAGGAGATGGACGACCTGGGCTGGGACAGTTGCGATGTGATCCTGGTGACCGGCGATGCCTATGTGGACCACCCCAGTTTCGGCATGGCGCTGATTGGACGACTGCTGGAGGTGCAGGGCTTTCGGGTCGGCATCATTGCCCAGCCGGACTGGAGCCATGCGGATGCGTTCAGAGAATTAGGACGCCCCAATCTGTTTTTCGGCATCACCGCCGGCAATATGGATTCGATGGTCAACCGCTATACCTCGGACCGCCGCATCCGCAGCGACGATGCCTATACACCGGATGGGGAGGCTGGCAAACGCCCGGATCGCTCCGTCATTGTCTACGCTCAGCGCGCCCGGGAGGCCTTTAAAGGGGTTCCTGTCATCATTGGCGGTATCGAGGCGAGTCTGCGGCGGATTGCCCACTACGACTACTGGTCGGACAAGGTGCGCCGCTCCATTCTGCCCGATTCGAAGGCGGATCTGCTGATCTTCGGCAATGCGGAGCGGGCCATCGTGGAGCTCGCACATCGGCTGGCGAAAGGTGAGAAGATCGATCAGATCCGGGATATCCGCGGCACTGGGTTTATGAGTCAGGGGATTCCCGAAACGTGGTTCGAGATCGACTCCACCGAGCTGGATACCCCGGGCGCCAAGGCGGTCCATACCGACCCCTATCAGCATCAGCCCGACTGCAAGCAGACCATCAGCTTCACAACCCGTACCCGACCCAGCAAACTGGACCGGGAGAAGAGCGTGGTTCGCCTCCCCTCCTACGATCAGGTGGTAGAGGATGAGGTCATCTATGCCCATGCCTCCCGGGTGTTTCATCTGGAGACCAATCCGGGCAACGCCCGGGCGCTGGTACAGCAGCATGGCAAGCGGGATGTCTGGCTCAATCCGCCCCCCATCCCGCTGACCACGGAAGAGCTGGACCGGGTCTATGAACTCCCCTACAGCCGAACTCCCCACCCGGTCTATGGGGAGGCGCGCAATCCGGCCTGGGAGATGATCCGCCACTCGGTGAATATCATGCGCGGCTGTTTCGGCGGCTGTACCTTCTGCTCGATTACCGAGCATGAGGGCCGCATCATTCAGAGCCGCTCGGAGGACTCCATCATCCGCGAGGTGGAGACGATTCGCGACCAGGTACCGGGCTTCACCGGCAACATCTCAGACCTGGGTGGCCCCACCGCCAACATGTACCGGCTGGCCTGCAAGGATAAGAAGATCGAGTCTGCCTGCCGCCGGCTCTCCTGTGTCTTTCCCGGTATCTGCCCGAATCTCAATACCGACCATAAACCGCTGATCGATCTCTATCGGCGCAGCCGGAAACTGCCGGGCATCAAGCGGATTTTTATCGCCTCCGGCCTGCGCTACGACCTGGCGATACGATCCCCGGAATATATCCGGGAACTGGTCACCCACCATGTGGGGGGCTATCTGAAGATCGCACCGGAACACACCGAAGCCTCGCCCCTCGACAAAATGATGAAGCCGGGGATTGAGAGCTATGAGCAGTTCAAGAAGCTGTTCGACAAATACTCGGCGGAAGCGGGCAAAGAGCAGTATCTGATCCCCTACTTCATCGCCGCCCACCCCGGCACCAGTGACAAGGATATGCTCAACCTGGCGCTCTGGTTGAAGCGCAACAACTTCCGCCCCGATCAGGTACAGGCCTTCCTGCCAACCCCGCTGGCCATCGCCTCGGCGATGTATCACACCGGCAGAAATCCCCTGCGGAAAATCGGCCCGGGCCGTGCCAATGTGAGCGTGGTCAGAGGATTGAAGCAGCGCCGCCTGCATAAGGCCTTTTTACGCTACCACGATCCGAAAAACTGGCCCATGCTGCGTGATGCCTTGGCCCGCATGGGACGTAGCGATCTGATTGGAAACGGCAAAAAACATCTGGTGCCAAGCTGGCAGCCCGCCGCCGATGGCAGGCAAAAACAGCCAGCTTCCAAAGGCCGGAATCAAGCCACCAAAGCCGCAATCAAACAGCGTAGACAAAAGCGCGGCGGCAGCCCCAAAAGAGTCCGTAACAGCCGCTCAAGATAGCTTTTTTATTCCTTTTATTTCAGATAGTTGGAAATGGTTTCCCAAAGCTGGAAATTACCTTTTTCAGGGCTTGAAAAAGCGCCAAAACAGAACCATATTCAAAGTAGGGGCGAGTCGTAAGTTTTGCGCATTTCGCCTCTTAGGAAGCACGTTACAAAAGGAGGTACGTCATGAATATCACACGTTATGATCCCTGGCGTTCCCTTGAGGACTGGCGTCAGGAAATGGACCGGATGTTCCATCCTCAGCCGCATCGGGATGAGGAGACCTCCCACCTGGTAGGCGGTGACTGGGCACCAGCTGTTGATATCAAAGAAGAGACGGATCACTTCCTGATCCGTGCCGATATCCCAGGTGTTAAACCGGAAGATATCGAAATCACCATGGAAAATGGTGTCTTGAGCATCCGCGGTGAACGTAAGTTCGAAGAGATTGAAGAGCGGGACAACTTCAGGCGGGTGGAACGTTCCCACGGTATCTTCTATCGCCGTTTCTCACTGCCGGAAAATACCGATGCCGAAGCGGTAAAAGCCACCGGTAAAGACGGCGTCATCGAAATCACCATCCCCAAGACGGAAGATAAAACACCGAAACGGATCGAGGTAACCCACTAAACACTGCTGCCGGGGCTCTGATTGAGCCCCGGTTGTTGTTGGTGTGGTGTACTCTTTTGGCCACGAATGGACGCTAAGTACCGCTAATGCTCACGAATGAAGGTTTACTCGAGGGATAAGCTCAACTGGCAATTGATGCAACCGAAAAACCTATCGTGCGGCATGCGCTTGCTGTTGTCCGGGATGAATCGGGTGATTGAACTGAAGACCTAGCCGGGTTGGTGTTTTTTTAAGGGCGAATCTTCGCGAAGTGAATTCGTAACAGGGAGGAGTGTTACTGAATGTCACCAGTTATTGCTTAATCAAATCCTATTTGGTGGGGCATGGCCCCACCCTACACCCTGAAAAACCTATCGTGCGGCATGCGCTTGCTGTTGTCCGGGATGAATCGGGTGATTGAACTGAAGACCTAGCCGGGTTGGTGTTTTTTTAAGGGCGAATCTTAGCGAAGTGAATTCGTAACAGGGAGGAGTGTTACTGAATGTCACCAGTTATTGCTTAATCAAACCCTATTTGGTGGGGCATGGCCCCACCCTACACCCTGAAATCAATGGTAGGGTGGGGCCATGCCCCACCAAATAGGCTTTGAATAAACACAGACACACTGACTTTTTCCGGACAGCAGTGGGCATTCGTTGGGATGACGGTGGTTGGGAGGATTCAGTAGTAGTGAGGGTGATGGTGAGGATACCGAAACACTGACGATACCGATCAGCCCTAATCTGCCTGATTCGCAAAGATTCATTTGCGGAATTCTTACTTTATAGCACCAGCTCAAACAAGCCCCATACCAGACTTAAGCACAGGTTAGGGATAGATCAGGCAAGCAGGAATCGGTGATCAGAAACGAAAAATCAGACCCAGGTTGGTCTCGAACTGGGGAAAGGCATCGCCACTGATCTGCAGTTCGCAGCCACTATCACAGAACAGGCTGCTGTTGGAGTTGACCAGGGTGCTGTAACCGCGCATCTCGAAACGAATCCCCAGACGCTCGGTGGGGTACCACTTGAGACCGCCGCCAACGCTCAGGGAGAAGCGGGTCTTGTTCTCATAACCCGGCTGCCCGGGATGCAGATAGGTCATGCCCACGCCACCAGAGAAGTATGGGGTGAAACGATCCTGGTAGACATCCACGGTGCCACCCATGTGGAAGTAGTGCACATTCAGATCGAAGGCATTGTTCGGGTCGGTGGAGTCCGCCAGCGAGGTATCCTGATGGCTGTAGAGAAATTCATAGCGGGTTGTTTCTGATGCCGGTTGGCTTAAGGTGAATCCCCAATCCGATGCCTCTTCGAAATCCCAACGGCGATCGTTCCGCTCATCATCCAGGGTACCGCCAAAGCGATAGCCGACAAAGGGAGTGAACTCTAGCTCACTCTCCGCCGCCAGGCTGGATGAGCTACCGAATATCAGTAGCCAGATTGTCAGAATTTGTGGTTTGCGCATCATGTCGTACAAATGAAACACCTTGTTAGACTTATTATCGTCCAAAATGCTCATAAATTAACGGTAACAATTCACAACTTAGGCGCGTGACAATTCAAGTGCTTGATTATATAGTTTATTTTTTTTTATGCCAGTGATGCTTGTAGCTAGGGAAACCGCCTGTTTGAGCGGTAGTTCCGCCAGGAGTGTGACCAGCATCTGCTCCACATCCACTTCCACGCGTGACTGAGATACAACAGTCGAGCCTTCAATCAGAACGACAAACTCACCTTTCCGCTGATCCTCCTCTTGCTGCAGAATTTGCCGTAGAGATTGAAGATTCCCCCTGAGGAAGGTTTCATAGGTCTTTGTCATCTCTCGGGCAATCACAGCGTCCCGTTCGCTACCAAAGACGGCACTCATATCTTCCAGGCTCTCCACTACCCGGTGACTTGCCTCATAAAAGACCAGTGTCGCCCGCTCATTTGCGAGTTCCTGCAGCCACTTTTGCCGCTGGGAGCGGCTGCGGGGTGGAAAACCGGCAAACAGAAACCGGTCGGTGGGCAGACCGGCTGCCGAGAGGGCACAGGCCAGGGCGCTGGCGCCAGGAATCGGTACGATTTGCCCCCCCGCTGCCGCAAAGCCCCTCACCAGAGGGAATCCGGGATCGCTGATCAGTGGTGTGCCGGCATCCGAGACCAGCGCAATCGAGGCCCCCGCATCCAGCTCAGCCAGCAGAGAGTCCATTTTTGCCCGTTCATTGAACTGGTGCAGCGAACGCATTGGGGTATCGATGGCATAATGGCGTAACAGAGGGCGGGTATGCCTGGTGTCCTCGGCGGCGATGAAATCGACCCGTTTGAGTATTTCGACCGCCCTGGGGGTCAGATCATCAAGATTGCCGATTGGTGTTGCGACAACGTAAAGTACGCCCTTAGACACAGATATTCCCATTTAACAGACACTGCAGGGCAGTGTCTTATGTAACTTACTGATTTTGAAGATCAATCCTGACAGGTTACCCCTGCTTGGATCAACATCGTTGTTGAAGCCCTGTTGGCAATCGATTATGTTGCCGGGTTGATTATACTGGATCCCGCTACAGATACTGAGTTATGCACATCATCCGCCATTTTGCCCTGTTATTGATCTCTGTCCTGCTGTTTCAGCAGGGTTGTACCACGGTCACCAAAGAGCCCCTGCCCGCCCAGCAGATGTCGCCTGAACTCAGACTTCAGGTCACTTCATTACTTGAAGATGAGGATTATGCAACCGCGGCGATGATTGTTGAAAGCTATGCCATGGAGTCTCAACCCCCATTTCGTGACCAGCTGCTGCTGGAGGCGGTTGAGTACTGGCTGAAAGCGGGCGAACAGGAGCGCAGCCTGGCACTGGTAAAGCTGATCCGGCCATCCGAGACCGATCCGGAGTTCAACCTGAAACTGCGGATGCTGAAAACCGAACTGGCGGTGTTGCAGGGCGACATCGACCAGGCACTGGATCTGATGCAGCCGGAGCCGGGACCGGACGCGCCCATCGAATTGCGCCAGTACTACCATCGCAACATGGCGGAGATCTTCCGTCTCTCGGGCAACCTGCTGGAGAGCGCCCGGGAGCTCAATGTACTCGATCCGCTCATGGAGGAGGACCCGGACCAGCGTCTGCTGATCCAGGAGCTACTGGTGCAGACCCTGACCACCATGACCGATACCGCACTGACCCTGCTGCAGCCGTACCCCCCCTCCACCCTGATCGGCTGGATGGAACTGGCGAAGGTCATCAAATCCCAAACAGCGGACCCGGAGGAGCTGAGCAACAGTCTGGCGGAGTGGCGGCAGCGCTTCCCCGACCACCCGGCGATGCCGGCCCTGATGGCCGGCCTGCTTGAGCTGCAGGGACTCAGTCCCGATGACCATATCGCCATCATGCTGCCCCGCAGCGGCCCCTATGCCAAAGTCGCGGCGGCGGTCAGGGACGGACTGATGGCAGCCTGGTATCAGCAGCCTCCCCAATACCGTCCCAAACTGCAGTTTTACGACAGCAGTGAGTTACAGAGCACCCTGAGCATCTATCAGCAGGCGGTCCTCAATGGCGCACAGATGATTGTCGGCCCGTTGAACAAGGATTCGGTAAAGATGATCTCCAACCTGGAGCTGCTCGACATCCCGGTACTGGCGCTCAACCAGGTGGAGGATGAGCTCTATGAGCCCAATCCCAACCTGTTCCAGTTTGGCCTGGCTCCGGAAGATGAGGCGGAACAGGTCGCCGAGCGTGCCTGGCTGGAAGGCCATAGAACAGCTTTGCTCCTGACCCCCCAGGGTAACTGGGGAGACCGTCTGGCCAACAGCTTTCGCAATCGCTGGCTGACTCTGGGTGGTGAGATCATGGAGAGCCAAACCTATCTGCCCAAAGAGAACGATTTTTCGGTACCGATCCGCATGCTGCTGAATATCAATGAGAGCGAGGCGCGGATACGCTCACTGACCCGATTGATGGGCCAAAGAGTTGAGGCCGAACCCCGCACACGCCAGGACGCGGATTTCATCTTTCTCGCGGCCCGCCCACAAAAGGCGAGACAGATCCGTCCACAACTGAAGTTTTACCGCGCCGGCAACCTGCCCATTCTGTCCACTTCCCACATCTACTCCGGGATCGAACAGGCCGAGCTGGACCGGGATCTGGGCAAGATCAGTTTTGTCGACACCCCCTGGTTGCTTGAAGACAATCACGGAGGCGCCCTGTCGCGCAAAAGTCTCGAACGTTTCATGCCCGGGGTTAAGGGTCGCTATGCCAGACTCTATGCCATGGGGATCGACAGCTACAACCTGCTCTCCCAGCTACAGGCCATGCAGGAGCAGCCGGGCAGACTCTACAACGGCAAGAGCGGCACCATCTATCTGGATGCACAGAACCGCATGCACCGGTTGTTGGCCTGGGCCGATATGGAAAAGGGTAAGGCGAGCATCATCGGTTATGCACCACGCATTGAGATGCCGAACAATACCCAATCCCTCGATGACATGGACAGCTTTGGTGAGCTGGACAGCGTAGAGGAAGCGGATAGCTCTGAACCACTCGAAGCCGAGCTACCACCCGTATCGGATCACGATCTCTCTGAGCCCGCCGGCCGAAGATGAAAGCCGACCATCTGCAGCAGGGAGAAGCCGCAGAGCAGCAGGCCGTTGACTACCTGAGTCGCCGCGGACTCAAACTGGTCACCCGCAACTTTCGCTGTAAAGTGGGAGAGATCGATCTGATCATGCGTGAAAAGCGCACCCTGGTTTTTGTTGAGGTCCGCTATCGTCAATCCGATGACTACGGTTCCGCCTTGGAGAGCATCACCCCAAGCAAACAGCGCAAGCTGTTGGCCGCCGCCAATCTCTACCTGCAAAAAAACCGCATCGACCAGGCCTGCCGGTTCGATGTGGTGGCAATAAACGGTTCTGCTGACAAGCGGACCACCTGGATTAAGGATGCCATTCAGAGTTAATCAACGCCGTTGCCGTCTAGCAGATTGTTCTACAAGCATTCAGTCCGCGAATAAGCGCAAATGGTTTGTTGATCGCTAGACAATCCTGGGTGATGCCATTCACCCTCGCCTCCCTGGCAAACTAAGATACGGCACCTGAAAGGCTCTACCTGGATTTATTGGAAATAAACAGACTAATTGCGTTCATTTACGGACCGATCTCTCTTCCAACATCAGCAGAATTGAATGATGCCGGGCTGAGGAATTTATGAGACACTTGCCAGCGAATCCGGATCAGATCCACCACCAGGCCTTATAGACAGATGCTAGACCAAGAGCGCATCCAGAAACTCTTCAACGAGAGCATTCAGACCAAGATCGAAGCTCTGCCGCTTTTAACCCAACCGATTGCCGATGCCGCCAGACTGGTATTCGACCGTCTGCTCGAGGGCAACAAGATCCTGAGCTGTGGTAATGGGGGTTCGGCCGGTGATGCGCAACACTTCTCATCGGAGATGCTCAACCGTTACGAGCGTGAGCGACCGGGTCTGCCTGCCATTGCCCTGACAACCGACAGCTCGACTGTGACTTCGATCAGCAACGATTACGATTTTTCGTTGATCTTCTCCCGCCAGATCGAGGCCCTGGGTCAACCCAACGACCTGTTGCTGGCCATCTCCACCAGCGGCAATTCGAGTAATGTGAATCATGCGGTACAATCGGCTCACGAACGGGAGATGGCGGTGGTTGCCCTGACCGGCAAAGATGGCGGGGAGCTGGCGAAACTACTCGCCCCGGGGGATGTCGAAATTCGCGTTCCATCGAGTGTCACCGCACGGATACAGGAGGTGCATCTTTTGATCATTCACTGTTTGTGTGACCTGGTGGACCAACAGCTGCTTGGTGGTTGATGATACCGCTTATCAGTTCTCAATCCGACGTAACGAGCAAATTAAACGGATCCGGGCAACTAGGGCCTGTTAACACCACACTAATACGCCCTGTTGTGCCTTGCTGAACACAAAAACAGTCCCAGCAGGATGTATAGGATTCGTTTTAACAGGCCCAAAGACAGATAACTTTAAGAGGAAGCTCATGCAGATAAAATTCCCAACCACTCTCTACATCCTCCTCGCTGCTCTCACCCTGCAGGGATGTGCCGCAGCAATTGTCGGCGGTGCAGCGGCCACTGCAACCATCATCCATGACAGACGCACCACCGGCGTGATCGTCGAGGACCAGAGCATCGAGCTTAAGGCCTACGATGTCTTGAAGAAAGATCCAAAGATCAAAGAACAGACCAATATTGCTGTCACCAGCTACAACATGGTGGTACTGCTCACCGGACAGGCGACCAATGAAAACCTGCGAAGCAAGGCAGAGCAACTGGTAACCGGTGTGGAACGGGTGCGCCGGGTGGTCAATGAAATCGAGATTGGCAGCAGCTCCTCGATTGGCGAGGATAGCCGTGATGTGGCTCTGACTTCCGAGGTCAAACTAAAACTCACCAGCATCGACATACCCGGTTTCGATCCACTCAGAGTTAAAGTGGTCACCGAACGGGGAACCGTGTTTCTGCTTGGCCTGATCACCAAACAGGAGGGTGATGCGGTAACCGAGGTGGTGCGTCATATCAGTGGTGTACGACGGGTTGTACGGGTCTTCGAGTACATCTGAATTGAGCGAAAAACTCTCAGCGGAGCTGATCAATCAGCTCGCCAGGATCGTCGGCAAGGAGAATCTCTTTACCGATCCGGGCGACTGCCTGCCTTATGGCTATGACAACAGTCGTTTGCAGGCCACGCCTGCAGCCGTGGCATTTGCCCGGGAGCACGATCAGGTTGCCGGTATCGTCAAGCTTTGCCATCAGCATCGCATCCCACTGGTAACCCGGGGCAAAGGTACCGGTACAACCGGTGCCACGGTGCCACAGCAGGGCGGCATCGTCCTCTCACTGGAACGCATGAACCGGATCCTGGAGATTGACCGGGAAAACCGCTTGGCCAGGGTCGAACCCGGGGTGACCAACAAGGAGCTGCAAACCGCACTCCAAGAGCAGGGCTTCTTCTGGCCACCGGATCCGACCAGTGCTGCCGTCTGCACCATTGGTGGCAATCTCGCCTACAACTCAGCCGGCCCCAGGGCCGTGAAATATGGCACGCCCCGGGAGAGCACACTCGGCCTGAAAGGGGTCACCGGCAGCGGTGAAAGCTTCTACACCGGCGTCAATACGACCAAAGGCGTGGTGGGCTACGATCTGACAAGGCTGATTATCGGATCCGAAGGCACCCTGGCGGTCATCACCGAAGCACGCCTCAAACTGACACCCTTGGCACAGACCAAAAGGACCCTGCAGGCGACCTATTGCGATATCCATGCGGCCGCCAAAGCGGTCTCCGCCATCATGGGACAGCCGGTTATCCCCTGCGCCCTTGAGTTCATGGACAAATCTGCGTTGGAGATGGTCAGGGAGTTCTCCGACCTGGCCCTCGATTCATCGGTTGGCGCGCTGCTGATGATCGAAGTGGACGGCGCCGAACACTGTATTGCCGACGAGGTGACTGCGGTCGCCCAGGCCGCCAGCGTTGAGGGTCTGATCGATATCCATACCGCAGAGACCCAGGAGGAAGTGTCCAAACTGTGGAAGACCCGCAAGGCCCTCTCCCCGGCACTACGCAATATTGCACCGAAAAAAATCAACGAGGATGTGGTGGTGCCGGTCTCACGCATCCCCGAGTTGATCGAGACCCTGGAGAACCTCTCCCAGGAGACAGGTATCACCATTGTCAATTTCGGCCATGCCGGCAACGGCAACATCCATGTAAACCTGCTGCTCGATCCGGACGACCCGAAGCAACTCGCCGCCGGTGAGTACTGTCTGAACGCACTGTTCAAACTGGTGCTGGGATTGGGTGGCACACTCTCCGGCGAGCATGGCATCGGCGTCGTCAAACGCCAGTTTGTCGACCAGGAACTCGATCCTGTGGAGCTGAAACTGATGCGCCGCATCAAACAGCAGTTCGATCCTCACCAGATCCTCAATCCGGGCATTCTGTTTCCAGACTGAAACATGGTTGAACAGACAGAGTTGCAGGCAAAAAAAACACTCTCGGCCGAAGACTGAGAGTGCTACCCAAATGAGAGGTCGAGCAGTAGAGAAATCGTTTGGTTCAGCATCCGTTGCGGCGCAGTCTTCCTGACTGCAGGCTAACCATTCAAGAGTTCCTTTTCCCTCCCAGCTCTGACCCGTTAGTCTGTTCAGTCTCCACAAATGAGAGCAGGATCTGCAGTGGAGATTCGTGAGAGATCTGGAACCTGTCCAGGCATAGGGGCGCTGAGAAAAAACTGATCATTAAACCGATGGTGATGATGAGTGTTTTGTGCCACATGCCTTTCTCTCCCCGACTGGTTCAAGCAACTGAAAGTTCATGCTTTAAGGATAGGGAATGGGGATTTTTATGGCTGTGAAATATTCACATCTCAGCTGCGACTTTTTTCCTGAGGGATCAACTGAGAGAAGCGTGCAGGATCAACTCAATCGGATTGGTTCAGCTCTTGCTGCAGATGGGTACGCTCTCGATAGTAGCGGGATAACAGGGCGTACAACAGGGTTGTAAAGAACATCAACAGAGTGAAAAAGAGGTAGTAGTCCACGCCCTGCAGCAGCGAGGTTCCCTCTATGCTGAAGTTGACGATACTGGTGAAGAGATTACCGATCGCAATCGACATCATAAAAAAGGCCATAACAAAGGATTTCATGCGAACCGGCGCCTGAGTATAGGAGAACTCCAGACAGGTGATGGAGACCATCACCTCACCACTGGTCAACACCAGATAGGCAAGCAGTTGCCAGACGATGGATGGAGAATGGCCGGCATCGATCTGATACTGAATCCAGGCGGAGATGGCGAAGGCCAGTGAGGCGAGCAGCATACCGAAACCGATTTTCCGCAACGGGGTCAATCGCCACCTGCGCTGTATTGCCGGATAGATCAGATAGCTGAAAGTGGGCACCAGCAGCATCACCAGCAACGGATTGGCGGCCTGGATCTGGGCCGGCAGAACCTCAAACCCAAACAGCTTCAAATCCATGCTTTTGGCCTGTAGTACCCAGGCGGAACCGGTCTGATCGAACAGCGACCAGAATACAGCGACAAACAGATAGAGCCCGAAAAGCCGTAACAGCACCGACAAGCCTTGGGCGCTGAAGACCTCCCGCACAAAGCCCAGTCCCGCAGGGGGTATATGGACGAATCTGCGGCGGCCGGACCAGAAGATAATGGTCGCGATGACCATCAGAATCCCCGGCACGCCGAACGCCCAATCGGGCCCGGCCTGCGACAGCAACCACGGGGTGGCCAGGGTCGATGCAAAGGCCCCAAAATTGATGGCAAAGTAGAACCAACCGAAACTGCGAGGCAACAAATGGGCATTGCTGCGGCCGAACTGGTCCCCAAGGTGAGCTGAGACACAGGGCTTGATGCCACCGGAACCCAATGCGATCAATCCCAGCCCCAGCAACAATCCCAGACGGGTGTGATCGAGCGCCAGGGCAAAGTGACCCAGACAGTAGACCAGGGAGAGCAGAATGATGGTGCGATACTTACCCAGCAGACTATCGGAGATCAATGCACCAAACAGAGGCGTAAGATAGACCGCCGATACAAACAGATGAAACCAGCCCTTAGCCTCCTCCTCGTTCATCGGATTGGCGGCGCCGCTGCTGTCGAGCAGGTACTGGGTCATGAACACCACCAGTACTGCCCGCATGCCATAGAAACTGAAGCGCTCAGCAGCTTCGTTACCGATGATGTATGGGATACCCGGTGGCAGGTCTTTACTGGCCAGGGGAGCACGCAGGTAGTCAGTCACAGTGAAAGGGGTCTCCGATTACTGTCCGCCCGGCGTAAACCGGACACAAGGCCGCCTGTGGATCAGTAACGGGCCGGCAACTGCTTGTTGATCACATACTGATTGGTGTTGGAGGTGATATAGCCCCCTTTGACAAGATCCTTGAAGATTCGACAGACCATTTCACGGGATGCGCCGATGCGGTTGGCCAACTCCTGCTGGGTGACATGCCCCTCGATGACCAACTGCCCATCCTTCTCTTCAGCCAGACTCAACAGTGTTTTACTCAGTCTCCCATAGACATCTGACAGAGCAAGACTCTTGACCTCGTCAGTAAGCGTTCTGACCCGATGAACCATATCTTTCAACAGATGGATAGAGATGTTCGGATTGGTCTGTAACACCTGATGGAAGGCCTGCTTGGACATGATTGCCACGGTGGTCTTGACGGTGGTCATAATCGAGGCTGATCTTTTGTAGTCATCGATCAGTGAAAGCTCCCCGAAATATTCACCCTCCTCCTGGTAGTTGATGATGGCCTCTTTGCCATTTTCATCATTCAGGTAGACCTTCACTTTGCCACTCAAGATAACATACATGGAGTCGCTGTTATCACCTTCCGAGAGGATGATGGTGTTTCGTGGATAGCTCCTTCTGACCATACGCTGTTCGATCAGTGCAAGATCGCTTGGGTCCATACCGGCAAAAATGGAGACGTTTTCTATCATGGCTTTATTATATTGTCTGTGGGTAAAAGTTATCTGCAGGGGCCACTCTCCGTATCAACCCTAGCCTCTTGCCATACTGTCTGGAATGACGCAGTGCTCTCCCTTCACGCTCCCATGTTGTACACTGTAAATCAATCACCCTGAATACACATAAGCAGGTTTGTACCAGGTCAGGGCCTGTAAACACGCATCCTAATGGATAGCCCTGGTAAAACTTTAACAGAAAAAAGTGACTTCTACAGTGGCAAGATCAACTGTATTGGATTGTGGTGATCCAAATCTCACTCTAAATCTGCCGACCAGACGATACACCCTCAGGGATTCAGCGCTGTTTTTCAGCCTCGCAGCAGGCCGTTTGCGGGTAAGACAAACTCACTGGTCAACAGTCAAAAACCAACAAGGTCGTTGTGGAAAAACATCAGCTTAGATCGGCACTGCTACTGGGTATCTCGATTGGTATTCTGGGTGCACTTATCAGCCTTCTACCGGTGGGTAGCGCGTGGGAGGAAGATATGGGCCTAGGTCTGTTGTTCAAGCTACGTGGCCAAAGAGCAGCACCTGAATCAATTGAGATCGTCTCGATCAATGGTGAAACCGCGGCTCAACTCGGATTGAGTGAAGAGATCCCGGAGTGGCCGCGCAGTCTGCATGCAGACCTGATTGAACAGCTGAATCGAGCCGGTGTCAGGCTGATTGTTTTTGATATCTTCTTCAAAAAAGCCAGAGCTGTTGAATCAGATCGCCAACTGGCAGAGACCATACGACAAAGCGGCAATGTATTGCTGGTCTCCTACCAGCAACAGCAGCAGGTCAAAAACAGCGACGGTAAACATACCGTAGAACAACTGATCCCTCCCACCGCCATCCTGGCCGATGCGGCACTCGAACTCGCACCGTTCGTGCTGCCGAAGGTTCCGGTCAAAGTCAGTCGGTTCTGGACTTTCAGCGGTAATCAACAACGACTTTCACTGCCAGCGGCTGCACTGCTGCATGCCGCCGATCCAGGCGGTGACAGGTTGAAACAACTTTTGCTTGGCTCCCTTGAGCCATATAAACGATCACTGCAAGCGCCGAATCTTGACGATCTGCATGAGATCGCTCTCTTCCTGCGCAATAACCCAGCTTTGATTGAGCCTATGCGAATCCAGCTGGAAGAGCAGCACAAGCTGAGGATGTCGAATCTCCGCTATCAGCAGATGCAATCCGTGATAAATCTGTTTGAGGCCCCGACCTACCCCCATCTCAACTTCTACGGGCCGCCAGGCAGCATCAAAACCCATTCCTTTCAGGAAATCCTCGCCTCACCGGCTGACTCACTAAAACATCTGCGAGACAAAACCCTGTTCATCGGCTATGCCGGAGCCTATCAACCGAAACAGAAAGACGGATTCTATACCGTCTTTTCCCAATCCAGCGGCCTCGATATCAGTGGCGTTGAAATTGCAGCCACGGCCTATGCCAACCTGCTCTACCAGGAGGTCCTGCATCGCCCTCATTCAGGCTGGATCGCACTGTTGATGATCACCTTTGGCGTGGGGATCAGTTTGCTGTTTCGATTCAACCCAGGACTGATCGGAGTGATTGTCGGTATGGTGGTTGGCGGGAGTTACTTCGGCTCGACCTATCTGCTGTTCAACCACTTCAATCTCTGGCTGCCCTGGTTTATTCCACTGGTCATACAACTGCCGGCGGCCCTGATCGTCAGTCTGATCTGGCACTATCAACAGATGCGCACCAGCCGCGAGCATCTGCGACGTCTGTTTGGTTACTATCTGCCGGGCGATGTGATTGAAAAACTGGCTCGGGACAACAAGCAGCCGGCCGGACTGATCGAGTCTGCCTACGGGGTATGTCTCGCCTCCGATGCACAGAACTACACGGCGATGGCGGAAAAGATGGAGCCGAAAGTGCTGCAGGAGTACCTGAACCGCTATTTCAAAATCCTCTTCACACCGGTACGGGCAAACAAAGGCATCGTTTCGGATGTGGTCGGCGACGCGATGCTCGCCATCTGGCCGGCGACCGAAATCAACCACAACATGGAGCAGATGGCCTGTGAAGCGGCACTGGCGATAGGAACGGCGATCCAAAACTCCGATCTCGCACCCAAACTTTTCACCCGCATCGGACTCCATGCGGGCGAACTGGTGATGAGCCATGTGGGCGCCATCGACCATTTCGAATACCGCGCGGTGGGAGACATGCTTAACACCACTTCCCGCATCGAGAATCTCAACAAGTTGTTGGGCACGCGGATTCTCGCCTCGGAGGACTTCGTCAAACACCTGAAGGGCATTCAGATCCGGGAGCTGGGTCTATTCTCCGTCTCGGGCAAGGAGAAGCCGATTAAGATCTTTGAGGTTGCCGCCAAATCAGACTCTGTCGACGCCAGTATGCTCTGCCTTCATCAGGCTTTTGCGGAAGCGCTGCTATTATGGCAAATGGGCGAGCGTCCAGCGGCCAACAGGAAATTTCAATTGATCGCAGAGGATTTCCCCTCGGATGGCCCGACGAACTACTACATCAATCAGTTCGCTGACCGTAGAAGCACACAAAAGCGCAAATACTAAACATTCCCACTGACCAGGCCATATTGTTAATTAACACCAACATCTGAATTAAGGAAATATATGGTGATAATTACGATTTTATGAATAAAAACGCCTAAACAGCAGACGAGCTGGCTTGAGAACATCAATGGTAAGGCCCATTTTATCAGTCGCATCAGCCACCCCGCCCAGGCCAATTATCCCCCACATCAACGCCTCGATCGAAGGGACGGAATTCACCCTGGAGGTCAACGACAGCGCCACCCTGATCAGGGTAGCAGAAGGCAAGGTCAGGGGCCAACTTCTTGTTGATAAAGTAGCAACATCACAGAGTAAGTGCGCACCAAGGTAGTACGAACAGTCATCAATATGCAATGAGCTGCCCAACATCATCACAGCCTTACAGAAAAGGTTTCGGTCTTGAGCCACCCGTTGATAATCAGCTGCAAATTCGCCAGTGCGACTGTCGAAGATACGGATTCAGAAATAATATTCGGCTTGGTAAACTATCCCGACAACAAAAACCGTATAAAGCATTGGGATAATTACACTTTTTTGCTGGATTATTGGGTATGATCCTGTTTGGAGAGAGGGGGTTATAAGGAGGTACGAACAATCTACATTAAAAATACGGGCCAATAGTCTTAGCCCATACGAAATAAATTCGCATATTGTTTAATTTTGGTTACTATATAACTCAAGCTTGAGAAATTTTTTTGCTCAAAAACTGGCTATGCTTGAGATGTTTTTGGATCTAAAAATCGCTATTCAGGGGATCACTATGCAGCATTGCCGAAACTTCACAATGCTCGCTCACTACTTGTTTCTTGTTTTCATCCTGTTCTTACCACAGCATGCCGTCTCTGCTGATTGTGTGCATGTGGCGCAATTGGTCTCCCTAGAGGGAAAGGTGGAAAAGCGGATTGCTGATCAAAGGGGCTGGCACCCTTCAGCACTCGAAGATCATTTCTGTGCTGGCGATGCCCTCAGAACATCAGACAACAGCAGGGCGGCCATCCGCCTGACAAATGATACCTTGCTGCGTCTGGATGAGAATTCCTCACTGATATTTAGTCAGGTCGCTAAGTCGACCCCCTCCTTCCTGGACCTCCTGCGAGGGGCCATTCATTTCATCAGCCGCACACCAAAGAGTCTTGAGGTCAAGACGCCCTATGTGAACGCCTCCATAGAGGGTACTGAATTTGTGGTTCGAATAGATGATACCGGCACTGAGGTGATCGTGTTAGAGGGGGTGGTAATTGCCAGCAATAATGTGGGCTCGGTAGAGCTGGGTGCCAATCAGGCAGCCCGCGCCGACCAGGATCAACCGCCTGTCGTTACGGCGATCGCCAGACCCTTCAATGCCGTTGCCTGGGCGCTTTACTATCCGCCACTGCCAGCTCTTCCCAGCGAAGCGGATACATTGGCTCAAGCCGCCATCAAGGCCATAGTTGAGAATCGACTTGAAGAAGCGACAGAGTCAGCGAAACAAGCACTGGAAAAGGATAGCCAGTCAGCCACTGCCTATATGGCGCAATCCTATGTTGATCAGGCTATGTTCGACATACCCGCGGCCTTGGCCAACAGCCAAAAAGCCGCACAACTTGCACCACAAAACGCCCTGACTCAGGCGCGACTTGCGGAAGTCTGGTTAATGACAGGCAATACCCGCGCCGCTCGTGAATCCGCCAATCAGGCAGTCAGCATCGATTCCAAGCTCTCACTGGCGCATACCGTTCTTGGGTTCGCATCGTTGCGCGAGATCAACCTGGTTTCAGCAAAAACGGCATTTCAGAAGGCTATTGAACTCGATTCCGCGGCTCCCCTGCCCCACCTTGGCTTGGGTCTGCTAGGAATTCGCCAAGGTGATTTGGAGGAAGGCCGCAAAGAGATTGAAACGGCAGCACTGCTCGATCCAAACAACGCCTTGCTTCGCAGTTACATGGGCAAGGCCTATTACGAGGAGAGGCGCAACGACTTGGCATCCCAACAATTTGCCATGGCGAAAGAACTCGATCCCAACGATCCCACGGCCTGGTTTTATGATTCAATATTGTTGCAATCAGCCAATAGACCGGTAGAGGCGTTACATGCGCAGCAGCGTGCGATTGAGTTAAATGATAACCGGGGTGTATATCGTTCAAGGCAGCTTCTTGATAATGACGAGGCATCACGAAACGTAGCGCTTGGTAGAATCTACAACGATTTGAGTTTTGAACAGCAGGCAGCCTATCAGGCGACCGACGCCTTAATACAGGCTCCCATCAATCACTCAGCTCATCGGTTGTTGGCTGACAGCTACGTGGGTATTAGCAACCGGGATGCCGCAAGACAAAGCGAGTTGCTACAATCAAAATTGACTCAACCCCTGAACCTGGATCCTCTGCAACCTCAATTGAGTAACTCAAACCTTGGTCTATTGGATGGAAATGGGCCAGCCGACCTATCCTACTATGAATATAATCCGCTGTTTACTAAGAGTGGTTTGGCGTTTCAATTAGATGCCTCATATGGTGAAGAGAGCACCTGGGCTGAGGATGCAATTTTAGCCGGATTAACTGATCGATTTGCGTTCAGTCTTGGACAGTACCATGCCGAAACAGATGGATTTCGTAACGAAAGTGCTGTTTATGAGCAGGACATCTATAACGGATTTGCCCAATTTGCTCTTTCAGATAGCACATCGTTCCAAATTGAGATTAGCGAATCCGAAGAAGAAAAAGGGGATGTGACTCAACGACTGCTCCCAGAGTTTCTCAATGTTGATGACTTCCAGGTCAATAGTGACATATCCACGATTCGATTAGGTGTTAGGCATGCATTGGCGGCCAACACCAACTTGCTGATTTCCGGCATTAGGCGCGATTATGAATTTGTCCGCTCTCAGGACCTTGATCCCTTTACAACATTCAGTACAGAAAGCGACCGTACGATTGATCTCTATGAAGTGCAATTATCCGGAAAACTGGAGCAAACGGCTTGGTTGGCGGGCGTAAGCCGTCAAAATGAAGATGAAGATGCCGTGTCCGTGTTTGAGTTCGCAATGGGCTGTCCGTTACCAAGTTGTATATCCTCATCTGAACATGAGGCATGGCAAACAAGACTATATGGTTATCTGCATTACGACATCAACGATAAATCCACTTTGATGGGTGGGTTAAGCTATATAAAGGAAGAAGTAGACAATGACGAATTTAACAAGGCCTATCCAAAATTAGGATTTCAGTTCATCCCAACGACCAGCAGCGATCTTCGATTGGCTGTTTTTCGAAACCGGATGAGTGTTGTTTTACCATCACTCTATGAGACACTGGAGCCTTCACAAATTATCGGTTTCAATCAATTGTACGATGATTTCGATAAAACTGATTACTGGGCCTATGCAGCGGAATATAACCATCAATTTACACATAATTTACATGCTGGTCTCTCTTCGGTTTATCGTGAATTAGAGACAGAGATCGGGCTTGTTGACTTTTCAACCATACCTCCAGGTAGCACTTCTCAAACAATAGAACACGATGACATGAACACCGTGTTTTGGCTTAATTGGACCTCTTCACCTTTCTGGTCCTTTGGAGTCGAGTACTCATATAACAAGAGCGATCTCGCTAAAAACATTCAATCAAATTCCGTTGTATTGGCACCAGACGGCGTTCTTGAATTGAAGACTCACCAACTACCCGTCTCCATCAGTTATTATCATCCGCTCGGTTTCTCTACCAAGCTTACTGCTACCTACTATGACCAAGAAGGCGAGTTCCTCAACAAAACCGGGACAGAAACCCAGCAAGGTGAAGACAGTGGCGTGTCAACTGACCTTGCTTTTAACTACCGATTTCCAAACCGTCGCGGATCTGTATCTCTTGGCATAAATAACATCTTCGATAAACAAATGAATTTTGAAGATCGAGATAGTTATGACATTAACGACCCGGAACTTACCGCGTCACCTTCATCCTTTGCTGGCGAAAGATTTGTGTTTGGAAAAATCTCAGTAAACGTCCGCTAGCTTAGTACAACCACAGTAGAGAGGAGCAAGATATGGCAAATAGCGATAGAGAAAAAAAGACAAAATCCAAGAAAAAAGATAACGAATCTATTTTTGATTATACTCTGGTATTGAAACCTGACGGGACTGTCAAAGTATATGATGACAGTGACGGCAAGATGAAACTTATAAAGCCCTCAAAACGAAAATGCCCGCCAATCAAGAAAGTACTCAACGTGCGGAAATTGACAATAGTCGAAGCAAAGGGCTCTCGCTGGGCATATATCGATCCACCAGGTTATTGGTGGCCAGTCTAAAACCAGCTACTGCAATATATTAAATTGCTTAGTGAAATATAAGGCCTTTTTCGCATGTGATTTATGCGCTTTTGACAACCGCTTACCGAGACTCTGTTGTATATAATGACAGAAGCCCGATAATAACGGCCTAAGCGCCATTTCACTGCATTATTTAATACATTACAGGAAATTTTTCTTGATGATGTATTTTTTCAACTAACTTTATCCGCATGCTTTCCGCAGAATCGTAGTTACAGGACGTCTCGTATTGAGTTTCTCTTCACCCAAAATGGATGCAAGGTGAAGAGAAAGTAGTTCAGGAAGCAAATGGAGACGTAGTGATTTGGCTTGATCGGATCGGATGCAGATTTGAATGGCCTCTTTTCTGGCTCACGTCAGCTTTCCACAAATAATTATTTTTTTAGTAGGTGAATTATGGCCAAGTTTTGCAAAATCAAATCCAAAAAGTCGGCATTTGAGTATACATTGGCGATAAGGCCAGATGGCAGTTTTCAGATATCAGATAAAAAAAATAAAACGCTAAAAACCAAAGGAAGAAAAACAACGCCTGCAATCAAGGAGGTTCTCAACACACGTATAATAACCATCATGGAAGCAAAGGATGATTCTAATTTGATATACGTGGAACCTCCCGGCAAATGGTATCAACTTTCATAAACTGATGACAGGTAACCCAGAATAGCGGAAGATTGGCGAAGAAAATCAACAGACCGCCGGGTTACCGATCTAAGCTGTGTGATTCACATAGATCGTTTCAATCTGACCAGTTCAAAATCCAACTTAATGTGGGCTTGGAGATGCCACAGCGTCTGCAAATACTGACACCAATATCACGAACCGATTCTCGTAGAAATAATATTTATTGCAGAGTCGCAGAAGGATAAGGTGAATAAGACCCCTCCTCCATAACCCCTTCTTCATCACAAGTATATGCCTGCTTTTTACGAGCAACTTCCACCAAGCTATCTGAGTTACCCACTCTTTGAACAACGCGTATATTCTTATACCCAGCAACTTGAAGCAGACTTGCCGCCCTTACCCCTTTACGGTTCGACTTGGTTAGCAACACAATCGAGCAATCCCGATAGAGTCCATATTCTCTTATCAGATCAAACACACCATTGACAAAGCTGGTATTACCATGGGTGATAAAGCTTTGCTGAAATACATTCCACTCATCAATCGGACCACCATAGTAAGGAATGTGGGCATCCGCACTTTCGGCCACACCATACAACATAACCTCTGCACTGCTGCGAATATCGATTGCCAGGGCTTGATCAGTTGGAAGAAACATTTTGCAAACTCCTCTGGAGTACGATTGTTATCAACAACTGCGAACCGGATTTTTCTTTACATCCTTCCCTGGTTCATGGAGTCGGTATTGACCGGGTTAACAGAAACTCAAACTATTTTTTTGTATCAATAAAAACCGGTTCTGTTTCTTTTAATTCTTGTAGAAACAATAAAAATCTGTTGTGGATTTGTGCCGACCTGAAAGTGACAAAGTAACACCCTGAAAAAGGCAAAACCCAACCCCGGATTATATTTGAGTCAGAAGCAAGACAGGGTGCGGAAACCCTACACCCTGCCTTGAATCTCGATGAATATCCTATTCACGAATACTATTTGCGTTCATCTGCGGATTAAATCAGATACAAACTATCGTGCACCATGCCCGGTCAGGATCACCGGTATGGTCCGCAGCAGCACCATCAGGTCGAACAGCACACTGTTCTTACGCACATAGGTCAGGTCGTAGTAGAGTTTGTGAGCGGCATCTTCCACCGTCTCTCCATAGGGATACTTAACCTGCGCCCAACCGGTGATTCCCGGCTTTACCTGATGCCTTAGCGCATATCCACGAATCTTGCGCTGGAAGCTGGAGACGAATTCCGGCCGCTCGGGACGGGGACCGACCAAACTCATGTCGCCGACAAATACATTCCACAGCTGTGGCAATTCATCGATTCGTGTCTTTCTGATGAAACGACCGATACGAGTTACACGGTTATCGTTTTTCGCAGCCATCTGTGCACCATTGCGTTCTGCATCGGTACGCATACTGCGGAATTTCCAGACATAAAACTCACGACCTTTCAGTCCAACCCTGAGCTGACGGTAAAACACCGGATCTCGGCCCATGGAGCTCAACCAGATCAGTGAGGCAGTAAGCAACATCACCGGGCTTGCCAGCAGCAGGATCAGTGTACCCAATACAAGATCGAATTGTCGTTTACCGAGACTTTCACCACCCGCCGTTTTTGTCAGTGCGAGCTGACTGAACAGGTATTTGCCTGTCATCGATCCTGATGTGTTGATAGCACCCAGTGAGTCTGTGGTATCAATTTGATTGAATCCGTAACCCGGTCCATCTTGACTTACGAACATGTCGCGATCAGTCTGAACATTCATCTTCCTCTCCCCGTCTGTTTTGTAGGTTTGGGCTTCCTTACCCAACTCAGCCGATTCACTTGGCTGTACCAGACTTTTTATCCATTGAAACGATTCATTCTCTGCTTCTGCGGCGCCGCTTCCGCCTGGTATGACTTTATGATTTCAAATCCCAGGCCTGGGAAGTTATCGAATGGAACACTCAGAATGTGTGACATATTCACTTGTCACTAAGGATTGATCTGCTACTGCCGATAGAGTGGCGGGGGAATCTGTTAGTGCTGCTTATTATCAGGGTGAGCTGACAAAGCAGTACCCACTAAGGTACAGCCGGGGCTGGCTAGCTCACGCTCATCACACAGGGTGGTCGCCCTTCCCCCTGTTGACTACCGCGGATCGGCATCTTGAAATGGAACAGCAGCTCTTTCTCTGATTCGACCTGAATCTGGGAATCGATTCGATTACCGAAAACAGGTACGAACTCCGGATCCAACTCTGGCACCTGATTCCACGAAAGCACGGCCCGGACGACCGGCCGATAGCCTTGCATCAACGACTCCCAATAACGATCAGCATTGAAACCGAGTGACACCAGATGACACACCGGAAACTGATCCTCGGACTCATCCGGCGTAGCATCACAGACCTTGAAATGGCTCAACCCCAATGCCTGAAAACCGGATTGATCTCCCCAGTCGATAAAAAATCTTACGTACTGCACCGACCCATGGCGTCGCAGAATGCCACTGTAGCCATCAGGCTGGCGTCGGCTGACGATGGCGATGAGCTTTCCTGCTTTCGGGTAGATTGCCGCGCACAAAACTTCTTCCCAGTGAGTGACCTCTGAATAGCGGCGCACACAGCGTAAAATATCCTCCGGTGGCACTTTTCCGGAAAACATGTTTGCCAACAGAACGCTTCGGGCAAGGATCAGTTCGTCTGCTCCCGCCTCCCCCTTCTCTGGAATGGTTATATTATTTTTCATTAGCTTGTCCTAAAGCCTTGGATGCGAGCCTGCCCAGATAGCATGCAGCACGAAAGCCATTCCCAGCCAGGCAAAGGCGCATCCGCCCGATGTGACATATTCACTTGACTATGCACTGAAGATTCGTTGGGCCATGGTGGCTCAACACCCTTCTCCCAGCCGATTGCGGGTCTTTTGCCACGAATAAACGGAATACAGAACCGCAGAAGATCGCAAGTCATTGCGTATAAACAGAGTTTCATGAGTAGCCGCTGAACCGGGTCACTGGCGAGGCACAATGATTCCGAGTCGTCAGCGCAACCCCGAAAATGTCATGGCTAAGCGCCCAATCAAGCAGACAACAGAGACATAACAATATTGGGAAATCTGCATGAAATTTGCAGTAAATATGCGGACATTTGCGGCTAAATACACCATATCGTGTTAAATTCCGAATACCCTACCCAGGGCATAACCGAGGCTTCGGAAGCAATGCGGATATTGCATCGCAGCATGATATTTTTATCCGCCGGATAGCCGAATGACTTGGTGAAAAAGGTTAAACCGAAGGGTGGTTCTGTGCCGCCAAATCTCTGGTATTGGGGAAATGCCGTGTTATAGTTGGCAACCATTTTTTCAACAATATGCGGTCCGGACAGAGAAAAATCACCCCCAAGAGGGGACACCGGACATAACCATTACAATGATCAGATTAGGGAGAAGCACATGTCAAAGAAGCATCCAGTGGTGGCCGTAACCGGCTCATCAGGCGCTGGCACCACAACTGTTAAACGTGCATTCGAGCACATCTTCTATCGTGACGGCATCAAACCCGCCGTCGTAGAAGGCGACAGCTTTCACCGCTATACCCGTGTGGAAATGCGTGAGAAAATGGCAAATGGTCTCAGCCATTTTGGCCCAGAAGCCAACCATTTTGATAAGATCGCAGAGCTCTTCAAGACCTACGGTGCAACCGGCAGCGGCAACAAACGCTACTACCTCCATAGCCCGGAAGAAGCCGCTGAACACAATGCCCGACTCGGCTGTGATCAGAAACCTGGTGAGTTCACTCCCTGGGAGGAGATTAATCAGGGTACCGATCTGCTGTTCTATGAAGGCCTGCACGGAATGGTTGTGGATGGTGAAACGGATGTTGCCAAACATGTCGATCTGGGTGTTGGCGTGGTACCGATCGTCAACCTGGAGTGGATCCAGAAGATTTTCCGGGACAACGCAGAGCGGGGCTACAGCGAAGAGGCGATCGTCGATACCATCATGCGACGCATGCCGGACTACATCAACCACATTACGCCCCAGTTCTCCCGCACAGACATCAACTTCCAGCGGGTACCGACGGTGGATACCTCGAACCCCTTTATCGCCCGCGATATTCCGACACCGGACGAGAGCTTTGTTGTAATTCGTTTCAGTGATCCGAAGAAGTTCGATATCAACTTTCCTTATCTGCTGTCGATGATTGAAGGCTCCTTCATGTCTCGGCGCAACTCCATTGTTGTGCCTGGCGGCAAGATGGGATTCTCAATGGAGATCGTCCTGCAGCCGATCATTGAGCGCATGATGGACGCCCGTAACGTCTGATTTCACACCGCTCAAACCAGACAGCCGCCCTGCCTCCCGGTTTGGCGGCTTTTTTTATCCCGCCAACCTCTCCATACCCAGATGGATCCCAGGGGTTTTGAGAATTTTCAATGTCCCGACCATCCTCTTAACTTATCATTTCAGTCAACAATTAACGCTGGCCCATCCCGGAATCAAACCCATGAAAGAAACACCACGTCTTGCACACTTTCCGATCTCATTCTTTGCGATGGTCATGGGTTTGGCCGGTCTCTGTATCGCCTGGGAGAAAGCCCAAAGCGGATTCGAATTACCGATCCGTATCGATATGGCCCTGATCCCCTTCACGGCCCTAATCTTTATCTTGTTGGTCGGGCTCTACAGCATAAAACTGTTCCGATATCCGCAACAGGTGGTAAAGGAACTCAATCACCCGGTCAAACTCAACTTCTTTCCAGCGGTATCCATCAGCCTGATTCTGTTGTCGATCACCCTGTTACAGACGCTACCATCGATCTCCTATCTACTCTGGTCAATCGGCAGCGCACTGCATCTCGCTTTCACACTCTACGTCATGAATATCTGGATTCATCACGACAAGTTTGAGATCAACCATATCAACCCGGCCTGGTTTATTCCTGTGGTTGGTAATGTGCTGGTACCGGTGGCCGGTACCACCCATGGACACAATGAAATCTCCTGGTTCTTTTTCAGTATCGGCATTGTCTTCTGGATGGTGCTGTTGACCATCATCATCTATCGGGTTCTGTTTCATAATCCGCTGCCGGATAAATTGATGCCAACCTTCTTCATTCTTATTGCACCACCCGCGGTCGGTTTCATCTCCTACGTGAAATTGAATGGTGAATTGGACAACTTTGCCCATGTGCTCTACTACAGTGGCCTGTTCCTCACCCTGCTGCTGGCCAGTATGGCACCTCGCTTTACAAGACTTCAGTTCTTTCTCTCCTGGTGGGCCTACTCCTTTCCACTGGCTGCGATCACCATTGCCACCCTGCTGATGTATGAATTAACCGGTCTGTCTGGATTTGCTGTTATTGGTTGGCTACTGCTCTCTGTGCTGACTCTGGTTGTTACTTTTCTGTTTTACCGGACACTGAAAGCGGTTGGCGAGAATAAGATCTGCGTGCCGGAGGATTAGTCTCAAAACATCGATTGTGTTGAGCAGAAGAAAGGACGGTCAGTCGGTCGGAATATAGTGTAGAGGGGAGTTCCAGGTGTGAGGCAGCTGGATCCCGACCTTCGGCCACTGCTGTCCGGAAAAAATCAGTGCGTCTGTGCAGATTCGATGATCATGGCGATGCTTCACCCTATTACTAACCTTATCATCAGTATTAAAACTGATGGTGGCTCAGTAAGCGCCATGGGCTTCAATGTATTTAATCAAAACGTATTTGGTGGGGCATGGCCCCACCCTACCATTGATTTCAGAGCGTAGGGTGGGGCCATGCCCCACCAAACAGGGTAAGAGTAAGCACCATTCAGGTCTGTTTAATATTGCCTTGTGCAGATTATGAATATTTGCGGTGAATTGCGTCTGATTGTGGCCCATAGCAATCGCTTCACTGCAGGCTACAGAGTGGTATCCCCCACTGTTGTAACAACTGTGTCGCAGAGACGACCAACACAGAGATTCCTTAGGTGATGTTTTTAAGGTAATCGAGACCTTCCGAGGTTCGACCCTGCTCATCCAGCAGCTTTGCATACCGGTAAGGCAGATTACTGTCGAACAGACAGGCCGCATGCTTCTTCCGCATCAGCAACATGATCTTATCCAACTCACTACCCCATTTACGATCGACAAAAAGATCGGCAAGATGAAACAGCATCGATTCATTGAACCTGGGCCCAGGTTCGGCTAAACGGATATAGTTACGATAAGTTTTGACTATCAGATCAACGGTTTTGCTATCACGCTCAGGCAGACTGAAGATTTTTCGCGCAGCCCGATGTACATCCTCTTGTTGTGGAAAATGCCGTCCACACTGATAGTAGAGCGATAAAAACCTCAAGTCACCACACTCCTCACGATAGATTTGCCTGAGTACCTTCAATGCATCACTGAATTGTTGCTCACCAAAATAGACTCCGGCTCGATCCAATTCAGCATCGATGTCTTTGGCGATCGCTGCTCCATCAAACAAACTTAAACTCGACACCCAATGAGTTTTCTTGATCACCAGCACAACCACCGCACCGATCAGCAAACCCAGGATATGCACCAGGTAGTTCATCTGACTGTTGGAGTAGACCATGAACTGAATAAACTCGATGCTTATCCAAAGTGGCAGCAAACCGAATACCGGCATTGACTGTACATTGGTGTAACGACTGGACAGTTTCAACAGAGGAATCTGCCGATGACCAAAAATCACTGCCGAAAGCCCCAGCACACCCGAGATCGCCCCGGAGGTGCCAAATCCTGGAACCAGGGTCTCTGGTACAAACATCAGTGCCAAAATGGTCACCACCAGGCCGGATCCCAGATAGAGGGCGAGAAACAGATGACGGCCAAGCAGTCTCTCGGTCATATAACCCAGCAGCGCCAAGAACAGCAGGTTGCTGATGAGATTCAGTAATCCTGCGTGGACAAACATATGGCTGACCAGCGTCAGACCGATCCACTTACCGGTATAAAAACCGCAATCGATGCAACCGATTATGGTTGGTTGATGCCAAATCGAATAGAAAAAAAGGTTGATCAGAATCAGCGTGAACGTCACCAAGGGGAGACGCTTAAGATCAAAGGTGACTGTTTGTGGAGCAGTTGTCATACGGTCTTCCCTGACTTGGCGGTACTTTTTTCCTTGATAAACTCATGTCACATTCACTGTTGGACTCGAGCCCTGGTCATGATTGGCACAAGCGGATGACCAGTGATGAAGGAATAATTGAACAGTCGATCATAGAGACTCCCTCCCCTCAATCATATTCCCTATCCTTCCATTGACGGATAACCTTAAAAATTTCTGCGTGATCGGTCAAGGTTTTTCCAACAACTTTTTCCGCTGCCGCCACTACCGATGGAACCTGAGTGCGTAGAAAAGGATTGGTCGCCAACTCAAGCTGCAGACTAGAGGGCAGGGTCGGCTCGCCGTTTTGTCGTTTACCCTGTTCGGTTTCAATACGCTGCATGACCGCCTCACTTTGAGGCTCCACCCAACGGGCAAAGCCCAGATTGTCGAGGGTGTATTCGTGGGCGCAATAGATTTTGGTTTCTGCCGGCAGTTGCGCAATCCTCTGCAATGAGTTCGCCAGTTGCGCCATCGTGCCATCGAATACCCGTCCACAGCCTGCAGCGAACAGAGTATCGCCACAAAACAGCGCCTGCTCACCCAGATAAGCAATATGTCCGGCGGTATGGCCAGGCACCTCAAGTACTTGAAAATCTGCATCCAGACCCGGAATCAGCGGCCGATCCCCCTCATGCAGAGGCTCAGTTACCCCTTTGATCGACTCCCCGGCAGGACCGAAAACCTTCAGGTCGGGAAACGCCGTCCGCAGTTCCGGAACCCCTCCCACGTGATCATAGTGGCGATGGGTGATCAGTACCGCGCTCAGCGTCAGTGAGTTTTCCTGCAGCCAGTCGAGCAGTGGAGTTTCATCTCCAGGGTCAACAGCAACAGCCGTTGAGGCGCCGGGATTTCTCAGTGTCCAGATGTAGTTGTCATCAAAGGCTTTGATTGGGGTGATCTGCAGCATCGTAACTCAGACCAGACGCAACTTGGATGAACGACTGACCCTTTCAATGGCCGAGAGGATACCCGCATAGTCCAATCCGGCTTCCGTCAACTGCTCCTGATGACTGGCATGATCCAGGTAACGATCGGGCAACCCCAGATTGATCAGATTGACTTGAATACCCTTGGCCGCAAGGAACTCGTTGACCGCAGAGCCGGCACCACCTTGAACCACATTCTCCTCAAGCGTGACCAGAATTTCATGGCTGGCAGCCATCTCCCGCACCAGAGCCTCATCCAGCGGTTTGATGAAACGCATATTCACCAGCGTGGCATCGAGGTGATCGGCAACCTGCTGGGCGGTGGCAAGCAGACTGCCAAACACCAGCAGAGCCACCTGTTTGCCGGTACGTCTGATTTCACCCTTACCGACCTCCAATGCGGCTGATCCGACCTCGACCTCAACCCCCGGACCGGCTCCTCTGGGGTAGCGGATCATCGCAGGCCCCTCATACTCATAGCCGGTTTGCAGCAGACGATCACACTCCTGCTCATCCCCTGGAGCCATGATCACCATATTGGGCAGACTGCGGACATAACTCAGGTCGAAACAACCCGCATGTGTCGCCCCGTCAGCACCAACCTGCCCGGCCCGATCCACAGCCAGGGTGACATCCAGATTTTGCAGGGCCACATCGTGGATCAACTGATCATAGGCCCGCTGCAGAAAAGTGGAGTAGATCGCCACCACCGGCTTCAACCCCTCACAGGCGAGGCCGGCCGCGAAGGTGAGCGCATGCTGTTCGGCGATTCCCACGTCAAAATAGCGCTGTGGAAAACGTTTGGCATAGGTCACCATGCCAGAGCCTTCACTCATGGCCGGTGTGATGGCGACCAGCTTTTCATCCTGCTCGGCAACATGACATAACCAATCACCGAATACCTGGGTATAGGTCTTGCTGCTGGTACCTTTCTCCATTTTGCCGGTGGCCGGATCGAACGGAGTCACCCCATGGTAGACACAGGGATCCTGCTCTGCCGGGATATAGCCCTTACCCTTCTGGGTCACCACATGCAGCAGACGGGGGCCACGCATATGCCGCATGTTGTGCAGCGTGGTGATCAGGGTATCGAAGTCATGCCCTTCGATGGGACCGATATAGTTAAAGCCCATCTCTTCAAACAGGGTGCCTGGCATCACCATGCCCTTCATATGCTCCTCCCATTTGCCCACCAGATCGCTTAACTGGTGGGGCAGATGGCTGAGCGCAGATTTGCCACCCTCACGCATGCTGGTATAGACCTTGCCGGAGAGCAGTTTCGCCAGGTGATTACTGAACCCACCCACGGGTTCGGAGATCGACATATCGTTGTCATTGAGGATCACCAGCAGATCCTGATCCAGGGCGCCAGCCTGATTGAGGGCCTCAAAGGCCATCCCGGCCCCCATGGCGCCATCGCCGATGATGGCGACAACCTTGCGGTTCTCCCCCTTCTGTTTGGCGGCCACCGCCATACCCAGTGCGGCACCGATGGAGGTGCTGGAGTGGCCGGTGCCGAAGGCGTCATAGTCACTCTCGCTACGCTTGGGAAAACCGGATAGCCCACCTTTTTTACGCAGGCTCCCCATACGTTCGCGCCGCCCGGTGAGAATCTTGTGTGGATAGGCCTGATGACCCACATCCCAGATCAGCCGGTCATAGGGGGTATTGAACACATAGTGCAGGGCAATGGTCAGCTCCACTACCCCCAATCCAGCCGCCAGATGCCCTCCGGTCTGAGCTACGCTGTCGATGAGAAATCGCCGCATTTCCACCGCCAGTGGACGCAGCTTGATCGGGTCCAGCTTACGCAAATCACCCGGGTAGTTAACCTGGCTCAGGATTGGATAGTCACCCATGCTCTTGGGGGTGTTACCCGTCGTGCCCTGATCTGACATGATTAGGATGGCTCCTTGATGATACAGTCTGAAATTGAAGCTGCCCTCTGCCCGACAGCCCCTCTACTGCAGAAACCTATGATCGAATCTAGAATCGGCAGAATGCTTTAAAGTCCGCTGCTGTTTCACCGCTGCAAGGGGAAAAACCGGCCTGTTGCAGCGACGCCGTGAAACAGTGGACCTTAAATGGTGATTATACCCTTTCACTGCCACTCCTGCATTCAAACCGGCGCATCTTTGATGTGCTGGGCTTCCGCCATCACAAAATCGAAAAATGCCCGGGCAGCCGGAGATAAGCGCTTGTTTTTACGGTAAACCAGGTACCAGTGGCGCTGCAGTGGAAAACCTTCGATATCGAGCACCACCAAGCGCCCTGTCTCCAGCTCGAGCTCGATCGTGTGGGTGGAGACCACACCCAGCCCCATCCCCGCACGTACCGCTTGCTTGATCGCTTCATTACGGGTCATCTGCATACCGGGTCTGATCTCAATCTGCTGCTCGTCGAAATAGCGCTCCATGGCCAATCGCGTGCCCGACCCCGCCTCACGCATGATGAAAACCTCTTCACTTAAACGCTTGGCAGGAATATTCCGTTGATTCTGCAAAGGGTGGCCCGGTGGTGCGATCACCACCAAAGGGTTATCCATGAAAGGCTTGAATTCCAGATCGATATCCCCCGGAGGCCGCCCCATCAGCACCAGATCGGTCTCATTATTCTGCAGCAGGCTCATCAACCGCTCACGATTGGTCACATCCAGACGCAGATCGATACTGGGAAAACTGCGGCTGAACGCCGCCAACAGCCTGGGGGCGAAATAGTTGACGGTACTCGCCACCGCGATATCCAGATGCCCGGTATCGAGCCCTTTCAAGGCTGACACCACATCCTCCATCTCTTCAAAGGTCTGAAAGATCGTGCGGGCGTATTGATGCACTTCCCGCCCGACCTCGGTCAGCTGGATCTTTTTACCCGCATGTTCGAACAGGGGCATACCCACCGACTCTTCCAACTGTTTGACCTGCATCGACACGGCCGGCTGGCTCAGATGCAGCGCCTTGGCGGCCTGAGTGTAGTTGAGATGTTGGGCGACGGTCTCAAAAACCTTTAATTGACGGAGAGTTACGTGCATTCCAGAGGTATCTACCGATCCAAGTATCAGAAAATATGATTATGACTCCATTATAGTATAAGTTTTTATTTATGATTTCGATTAAAAGATCTGACTTCCCTTAAGCTCTGAGATACCTATACTAGCTGCACCTTGATTGAGCATATGCTGAAACTTTAATTGAGCATATACATGAAACATTTACTTACAGCCGGTTAACTGACTACCGGCTGTATTTCAAGGCAACGCAATCCTAAATTTGGAGGAATCGCTATAATGGCCAAGAAATATGATGCGGGTGTAAAAGAGTACCGCGAGACATACTGGATGCCCGAGTACACGCCACTGGATACTGATATCCTGGCATGCTTCAAAGTTACCCCTCAGCCGGGCGTACCACGTGAAGAGGTGGCAGCCGCTGTGGCCGCTGAGTCTTCTACCGGTACCTGGACTACTGTATGGACCGACCTGCTGACCGACCTGGATCACTACAAAGGTCGTGCCTACGCCATCGAAGACGTTCCTGGCGACGACACCTGTTTCTACGCATTCGTAGCCTACCCGATCGATCTGTTCGAAGAGGGCTCTGTCGTTAACGTCATGACCTCTCTTGTTGGTAACGTTTTCGGCTTCAAGGCCCTGCGTGCACTGCGCCTGGAAGACATCCGCTTCCCAATTGCCTATGTCATGACCTGTAATGGACCACCTCAGGGTATCCAGGTTGAGCGTGATATGCTGAACAAGTACGGTCGTCCACTGCTGGGTTGTACCATCAAGCCAAAGCTTGGCCTGTCCGCTAAAAACTACGGCCGTGCCTGCTATGAAGGTCTGCGTGGTGGTCTCGACTTCACCAAGGATGACGAGAACGTCAACTCCCAGCCATTCATGCGCTGGAAACATCGTTTTGACTTCGTCATGGAAGCGATTCAGAAAGCGGAAGCTGAAACCGGCGAACGCAAGGGTCACTACCTGAACGTTACTGCACCGACTTCCGACGAAATGATGAAGCGAGCTGAATACGCAAAAGAAATCGGCGCGCCGATCATCATGCATGACTACATCACTGGTGGCTGGTCTGCAAACACCCAGCTAGCTCAATGGTGTCAGGACAACGGCATGCTGCTGCACATTCACCGCGCCATGCATGCGGTCCTCGACCGTAATCCGCACCACGGTATCCACTTCCGCGTACTGACCAAGATCCTGCGTCTGTCCGGTGGTGACCATCTGCATTCCGGTACCGTTGTCGGTAAGCTGGAAGGCGACCGTGACGCGACCCTGGGCTGGATCGACATCATGCGCGACTCCTTCGTCAAAGAAGACCGCTCACGCGGTATCTTCTTCGATCAGGACTGGGGCTCTATGCCTGGCGTACTGCCGGTTGCTTCCGGTGGTATCCATGTATGGCACATGCCTGCACTGGTTAACATCTTTGGTGACGACTCTGTACTCCAGTTCGGTGGTGGTACCCTGGGTCACCCATGGGGCAACGCTGCTGGCGCCGCTGCTAACCGTGTTGCGGTTGAAGCCTGTGTTGAAGCTCGTAACCAAGGCCGTGAGCTGGAGAAGGAAGGTAAGGACATCCTTACCAATGCTGCTGCTTCCAGCCCTGAGCTGAAAGCCGCCATGGAAACCTGGAAAGAGATCAAGTTCGAATTCGACACCGTCGACAAGCTGGACGTTTCTCACAAGTAATGACCAGTTCAGCGGTGGTCGGCACCCGACCACCGGCTGAACGACTCAATCAAATTCGAACAGTTAGAGGTATATACCAATGAGTGATATGCAAGACTACAAGTCAAGCTTGGCCAATGCAGATAGCCGCAAGTTTGAAACTTTCTCCTACCTGCCTTCAATGGATGCTGACCAGATCCGTACCCAGATCGAGTTCATCGTATCCAAAGGCTGGAACCCATCCATCGAACATACTGAACCAGAAAATGCGAGTGGCAGCTACTGGTACATGTGGAAACTTCCGATGTTCGGTGAGACCGACGTTGACGCCATCCTGGCCGAGTGTGAAGCTTGCCACCAGGCTCACCCGAAGAACCACGTACGCCTGCTGGGCCTGGACAACTATGCCCAGTGCGCTGGTGCGTCCATGGTTATCTACCGTGGTGAAACTGTCTAAGTTCTGATTTCAGAACCTTAGTCGAAGGGCCCCGCCCCCCTACCCTGGGCGGCGGGGCTTTTTTTTGAAACAGCTGCTCAAAGTCAGCTGGTTTTCCAAAACAGTGTGTTAGGGTTTCGGAAAACCTGCTTTCAACTATTACCCCTGCGGTGCCTTTGGCATCCTGGTGAATAACAACCTGATTACAAAAGGTAGGACATCATGAGCGATATCAACTCAGACCAGTATCAGATTAAAGAAGAGCCTTACTACCGCTCCGTAGGTAATGAAGTCGAGATGTACCAGGCAGCCTACGATGCGCGCATGCCGGTCATGCTCAAAGGCCCAACGGGTTGCGGTAAATCACGCTTTGTTGAATATATGGCGTACAAGCTGAACAAGCCGTTGATCACCGTTGCCTGTAATGAAGACATGACCGCCTCCGATCTGGTTGGACGTTTCCTACTCGATATCAACGGCACCAAGTGGCAGGACGGACCATTGACCGTGGCTGCACGGATCGGCGCCATCTGCTATCTCGATGAAGTCGTCGAGGCCCGTCAGGACACCACTGTGGTGATTCACCCGCTGACCGACCACCGTCGCGAACTGCCGCTTGAAAAGAAAGGCGAACTGGTCAAGGCACATCCGGATTTCCAGATTGTTATCTCCTACAACCCGGGCTATCAGTCGTTGATGAAGGATCTTAAACAGTCCACGAAACAACGCTTTGGCGGCATGGACTTTGACTATCCGGAAACCGAAACCGAGACCGAGATCGTACAGCATGAAGGCGGCGTAGACGCGGAGACTGCCGGCAAGCTGGTACAGATCGCTCAGCGTTCTCGAAACCTTAAAGGTCATGGCCTGGATGAAGGCATGTCTACCCGACTGCTGGTGTACGCGGCACAGCTGGTTTCCAAAGGCATCGACCCAATGTCAGCGTGTCAAATGGCCCTGGTCACCCCGCTTACCGATGATCCGGATATGCGCGACACCCTGAGTGCTGCGGTCAACACCTATTTCTGATGCGCGTTGGACGCGGAGACCGTACAGGAGTGCAGACTGCGCAGAGGGTTCAATCAATGACTCATGTCGTGTATCGATTTGAAAGAGTGCCTTCCCAAGAGGTAGGCGCCTGGGCGGAAAGCCCCTTTCAGTCTGCAGACACTGATTCTTACCCATCTGTATCAGCTGTTTGTTCTGCGGCCTCTGCGTACCTCGGCGGAATTTGCGTCCGGAGAGAACCATGAGCGTCAATTTTTCGGAATATATCACCTGCCTCGATGAGGGCGACCACGAGCACTTTGAGGCACTTGAGTCATCCTACCATGAGGCCCAACGGGTCATGTCGCCGCGTGGCCTGCAAAACTACCTGGAAGGTATGCGCGCCTTCTGTACTCTGGGTCGTGGCCAGGACTTGGTACTGACCTATGTACAGGAAATGCCGGGGGTTGCCAAAGAGGTGGGTGAGGACATCATCCCCGATATCGTCGAAGCGATGATGAAACTGGCTTCGCACACCTCCGGCAGTGTCATCACCCTGATTGTGGCCAGCCTACCACTAGCAGCCTCACGCCTCGGCGATGCTGATGTCATGCGCGGTTTTCTCAAGCTGTTGCACCAGATGACAGGCAAAGCCCCAAGGGGTCTGCGTCCGATGATGGAGAACCTGGACGAACTCCTCTCCAAGCTGACTCTGGGCGGACTTCGTCGTTGGGTGATGTGGGGAGCACAGGCGCATCAGCGTGACCTGGATGGGCAGTTGGCCTACTTTGGCCTGCAGACCGAGTCAGCCCGCTCGATTCTCCAGTCTGAAAGACGCGGTACCCTGTTCATCGATAATCAGCGCAAGCTCAACTTCTACTTGCGCGCACTCTGGGCACGCGCCTTTTTCATGCGACCCACGGCAGGCGACTTCGAATCCCGTCAGGGCATTCGACCCTATATCGAGAGTTTTCAGATCCACGTTCCGGATGCCTTCGATCCATTCCGTGGCATTCATGGCATGGAGGTCTATCGGGCCACTGCAGCTCATGCAGCTGCGCACATGGTCTATACCCGTGAACCGATCTCTGCAGAGCAACTCTCACAGGCACAAATGCGTATGATTGAACTGTTCGAGGATGCTCGCGTCGAGTACCTTGCCTACAGCGCATTTCCCGGTTTACGCAAACTCTGGTTGCAGTTCTTCACCTCCGAGCCTGGTGAGAACGATGATTATGGCAAGCCGCACGAGACCATGGACCTGATGATGCGAACAACCCGCACCATCATGGATCGCGATTATCGTGATGAGCTTGATGTAATCAATCAGACGGCCGATGAATTCGTAACCAAATTGGAAGAGGACCCCTACAATCCACGCTTGTCCTGGATGGCTGGTATCGATTTCTACAACAAGATTACCGAAATCGCCAAGATTCCCAGTGTGCGCATCCTCTCCGAGTGGCCGATCCCATATCGGGACGACAACCGCTATTTCTGGGATTTCTCTGAGAACATGTTCGAATCCCAGGGCATCGACTACCTGCCGACTTCACAGAAGACGGTTCGTCGGTACGTCAGTCTGATGGAGTTCGTCAACGACCTCGACTCAGAGATGACTCACGACAATCCGGATGAGATCCTGGTGCTCTCCACTGAGCTGTTCCCCTACGAAGACATGGGAGTCAGTTACAATCAGATGGAAGGCGTGGAGCCAGTATCCGATCCCTACCACTACAATGAGTGGGATTACCATGTACAGCTTGCGCGTCCCGAATGGGCAACCGTCATTGAGCGCAAGCAAGGCGTTGGCGATCCCGAAATCATGGACGAGATCCTTACCAAGCACAAACCAATCGCTTCGCGTATCCGCCATCTGATCGATGCGCTGCAACCCCAGGGCATTGTACGGCGCAGGGGGTACGAAGAGGGGGAAGAGCTGGATCTTAACGCGGCTGTTCGGTCAATGATCGACATCCGCCGAGGCGTTATGCCCGACCCACGGATCAACATTCGCATCACACGCCATGTTCGCGATCTCTCGATCGTACTGTTGCTCGACCTCTCTGAATCGACCAATGAAAAGATTGGCGACATCGCCGAAGGTGAAGAGGGTTATGAGGATCAGGAAAGCATTCTCGACCTGACCCGGGAGTCTGCCGGACTGCTCTCCTGGGCGATCGACTCGATTGGTGATAACTTTGCCGTTCACGGCTTTGCATCGGATGGTCGTCATGATGTGCAGTATTATCGCTTCAAGGACTTCGATCAGAGTTATGACGATGTAGCCAAAGCACGCATGGCGGGCATGAAGGGTGGGCTCTCCACCCGTATGGGGGCGGCACTGCGTCATGCCGGCTGGCATCTGACCGAGCAAAATGCACAAAAAAGACTGGTGCTACTGGTTACCGACGGAGAGCCAGCAGATATCGATGAGCGGGATCCTCAATACCTTCGACACGATGCCAAAAAGGCGGTTGAGGACCTGGCCATGCAGGGCGTCTATACCTATTGCCTGACCCTTGATCCCAACGCTGACCGCTATGTCTCCAGAATCTTTGGTGAGAACGGCTACTCTATCGTGGATAATGTGGAACGCCTGCCGGAAAGACTACCCAGTGTGTTCGCCGCACTGACCGGCTAACCGAGACAGCTGACTCTGATCAGGAATCTGCTTTTGGAAAGGGCAGGACCCGTTTGACTTTGGGTTCACAGCCATGCTCTTTGGCCCTTTCCTCAAGCAGATCCATGGCTTTCTTAAACTCGCCGATCAGACGATTATGAAGCTCCCTGGCTTTCTCGTCGTAATAGATCATATCGATTGGCGCCGGTTCGGTCAGATTATCCCGATCGAGATCACGACGGAACTTCCAGGCCAATCGAATCAGCTTACCACCCTGGCCATCCTTAACCGCATAGGCCAGGTTATCGATAAAAATTACCTCGTTTTCATCCAGCACCGCCTGTATCTGCATGGTACGAACCGGGACAAATACATGTTCATACTGACAGCGACTCAAAATAAGCCGACACTGATTGTAGAGAGGAGCCGGAATGGTCAAACGTTCACAAGCCAGCTCATCCGGGCGAAAGAATAATTCGCTGAGATTTTCCCCCATATCAACAAACCTCAGTCATCATCACCCAATTCAGGATCCCAGCCTTTGGCCTTTGCCTGGCTGATCGCCTGTTGATAGATTCGGCTGTGTCTTTCGGCTAGATCCTCCGGTAGATTCGACACCAAGTGTCCATATTTCTCCCACTCTAGAGTAACCTTGTCATAGAGATCGGTGATCCCCTGAACCGTCCAACCTTCGCAGGTCTCAGTTTCCGGAATCAATCCAAAAACCCAGGCATCCCGGATGATGTTTCCGGTGGGATTCATGGCGCCTTTGGGATCGTTGTGAATACCTTCGTATATTCTGTCTGTCATGGTCTTAGCACGCTGTTGAGTCATTATTGATAGAAAATCCGCCTTTCCAGTTTATCGATATTGTAAACGGGTTTCATTGATTCTCACATAGCTGAAATCCATGTTTTCTGGGTCTTTAGTGAGTCATTTAAGTCTAGCTAACGGATTAGGGAAATCTGGACCAGCACTTTAACTGAAATATCCCGCTAAAAATAGACAAGCCCCCAATCATCTCTCTTCACATCGATTCTCAACTGGCCTTTCATTATTTACGTTGAAAAATCCACACTGAACCTGGTTGGCACAAGGTTATTAAAGGGTCGATTGTTTCACATTTCATACGCTGCTTCGTTTCACAGAATAGGGTAAACCCTAGTGTTCAATAATCTATCAACTCGATATCGTCATAACCGCATCGGTTTTTAAGAATCAACTGTGTTAGGCAAAGTTACTTCCACTAATCAAGAACAAGGAGATGTAAATGAAGTATCGAAATTACATGAAATAGATCGCCGCATTGATGACGCTAGTCAGCTGCACGACCATGACAGCTACCGCTCAGTATAGCTCCCAGCTGGATCTTACCAATCCTCAATACCCGGTTAATATCAATGGCGCCACAGGTACCGTCGCCGCTGATATCATCAGAGTCGACCTTGGTAGTAACGGGGATGGGCAGATGGATATCCAATTGACGACCAGCAGCTATACCACATTAGGTACTACATTGGGTTTTACCCTCACCACAGATCCTAATGATACTTTCTACAATGATCCCAGTGCTTTTCTTGCCCTGTCTGATACAAATGTAGATGTAACCCAGTTTTTAATGACAATATCGTGGGCTGGGAGATCTACAGTTGGGGCTCGAACTATATTGCATCTGACGCACCAAATGACCTTACCGGGTCGCTGAATCCAAGAAATTTTGATCCCACTGAGCACTATTACGCCTTTCTTGCAGGTGGATCACTTCTACCGACCACAATCGATATTCAACTCGATGTGTCCGATGGTAATGATGTAAGCGCTGTGCCAGTTCCTGCTGCAGTCTGGTTATTTGGTTCTGGTTTAGTAGGCATGCTCTCGCTAAACAGAAGAAAAAAGAGACTGTAGTGAAGGCCACATGAGCTCACGATAATTTATGGCTCATCTGACCTCACACGACACAGCCACAGAGACAGAGCCATGATGTCCTGTGGTTGTGTATCACTGAGATACTAAAGAAATACCTGAATATATTAGCTCTATTTATAGCATTAACTATATCGAAGATGCCCCTGATCAACAGATAACGCCAGGCGGCGCACCAGAGTACTAGTACCCTGTTGACCTGACTGCATTATCAATGGGAGCTGACGAACTATTTATTTATATCCGATTTGACTTTGCGGGAAATATTCCCATAGACAGGGACATGATCCCCAATAACGGTGAAGTGGAAGAGCAACAGGTGCTAAGTCAGAGCATCAGTATAAATTGTAACTCAGGTAGTGATCTAAGCACTGGTGCCAGCGATGAAGAAATTGATGACATCGATATCTTTTTTGCATTTTCATACAACTATGGAACTCCTCCATACGTCTATGCCAACTACGGATTTCCAGATGGGGATATTTATAACCACCTTGGTCAGGCTGATGCTGAAATGGTCGACGGTGGACATGGCGACAGTTTCGTTATACTAAGATTCTTACATAGTGATGTAGCGGAATACCTTCCACATGATCAAACCATGGATTATGGTGGCTGATCAGAAGCTGAGAGTGACTTATACCATCATCTCTCATTCAATCCATTCGAACCTGGTCAGATGCCTATTGAGTAATCCAAAACATGAACGCCCTACAAGTGCGTCCACCTATCCAGCAGATCCTCTGGCTTAGTTAGAATCTCGCCAATCTGAACAGATTCTTTTATACGCTCAACCATGAGTTTGTCACCAACGGAAGATAACTCTGAAAATCCTAAACCGATAGGGTAGACAGGTAATCTTCTCTTTAAGGCTTTAGATATCAAGCTTTGGTGTAATTCACCAAAGTGCCCTCCTACTAAGCAGCACTCAGGGAAGATTCCTACGCATTTACCACTTTCAGTAAATTCAATAATCGTATCTATATCATCAATTCTCAGTTCGCCATGACGATCCCTTTTTACTGGAACAGCTCCCCATAGCTTTAACCAGTAAGATTTTAATTGATTGGTAAAGATTTTTTCATCAGCTAACCACCTGACAGGTAACAAATGAAAAGGAACAGAAGCTGGAACGATCACTACATCTGAATGCTTGGTGTGAGGCGCTACAGCCAATAATAGAGGTGTATCCGCATTTTTCATACCAGACACATCTATAAGAGTTACGCCTCTTATTTTAAAGTAATAAAAGCGACACAAGGGGTATATGAGTCGCTGTAAAATCCATGCTGTTATAGAGTAGAATGAATGGGTTATCTCTTTATCCATGCAGCCATCTAACCTAAGATTCCCTAAACTATCATATTTGAAATGTACTTTTATAGTTATCATCTACTCATATTATCCACCTCCGCCATGAAGTCATTTTGTTCTCGGTTACTGTGGCATCAGTCATGATAAATACTGAGAATCATTAATTAATACAACATTTCCTCTGACTATACCACACAGATAATCTTAATATAAATCTATAAAATAATTATGCTGCATCTTACGTCGATAACCAAATGATATTATTGTGTCCTTTCCTATTTTTTAAATAATCCTCGATCGGCTTCGGACGAGCAATACTGTAACCTTGACCGAAAAAGATACCAATCCTTTTAAGCTCCTCCTGTATCAAACTATCCTCGACAAACTCAGCTATGGTAACCAACCCCATAGTATCGGCAACTGTCTTAATCGCTTCCACCATGCCCTTATCCACAGGATTCTTATTTATCTCTTTTACGAACATTCCATCGATTTTAACAAAATCGATTGGCAGATTCTTGAGATAACCAAACGATGAGAGACCAGAGCCAAAATCATCCAATGCAAAGCGGCAACCAAGCTCTTTCAACTCGTTGATAGTATTCAGTGCGCTGGTTAAATTTTGTATCGCTGCTGTCTCTGTTACCTCGAAAACCAACTTTTGTGGGTTTATCGCGTACTTCTCCAGCAACAATTTGAGTTTGTTTGAAAGCTCATTCCGACTTAATGTCATTCCTGAGATATTGATGAAACAGTCAGGGTAATCGGAGCCAGATTGGGTCAGAAGCTGCATAACTTTCTCAACCACAAAGTAGTCGATACGATCTATTAAGTCATACCGTTCTGCGGATGGTAGAAAAGCCCCCGGTGGAATAAGCTCTCCTTCCTGAGATCTCATCCTGACCAATATCTCAATGCCCTTGATTACCAACTCATCGCTCTGTAAGTCTGCAATAGGCTGCGCATAGAGAACCAATCGATCCTGACTTAGCGCATTGTTTATTTGTGAAACCCACTGCATTTGCCCCAACAGCTGCTTAGTGGAACTGCTGTCTCTTTGATAGACAGTGATACAATTTCTGCCAGAATCCTTGGCAGAGTAACAGGCCGCATCCACTGAGCTCATCAGCATTCCAATACTCTCGCTGTATTGATCTATCTCTACAATCCCAATACTGATACTGATGCGGAAGTTATGCTCCTGCCAGGTAAAGGTATGCTCCTGAATCTCTTTGCGTAATCCATTTACCCGATCCTGAGCCATGGAAAGAGGACAATCAGTTAAAATCGCACCAAATTCATCCCCACCCACTCGCGCAAGTACATCGCTTCCACGAAAATGACGCCGCATGATTGCTGCAATCTGTCTTAACAACTCATCTCCGGCCACATGGCCACAAGTATCATTTACTACCTTGAATTGATCCAAATCCATAAAGCAGAGGATATGTTGATGGCCTCGTTTTCTCGCCGATTCCAGAGATTGTTCCAGATGCGACTCAAAAGCGCTACGATTCAGCAGCTCAGTAAGATTGTCATGGCTGGCCTGTCGGTACAGCTCCTCCTGCAACCGCCTTTCTCTTGTCACATCTCTGATAACAACAACTACACCTGACATCTCCTTATCATTACTGAGAATCCGATTTGCGGTAACATTCACATGCAGGTTGTTGCCATCAACCAATGCCAAACGAGCCAACTGACTCACGACTGCCCCTGTCTTATTCAACTGACACTGCACGAGCAGGTTATCGATTTGAGTATCCCGCTCTTCATCCAACAGGACAAATACTGCTTCAAGGTGTTTCCCAATCACCGAATCGGCATCCTGATCTAGTATTCTCAAAGCAGAATCATTCAAATAGACAACACGACCATTTGCATCTGTTGTCACAACAGCATCTGCAATCGATGACAAGGTTGTACGCGCCTGATTTCGCTCATTGATCAAAGCCTGCTCAGCAAGCCTCAACGCAGTTACATCCTGTATATAGACATAGACCTCTTCCACGAGACCAATCCATTGGTAGTGCAGAAGTAGGTGTTTGTAACCAGTATCCACTTCTGCATAGAGTTGATTCTCTCCACTCCCGACTCTCCTGAGAATCTCAGCATGGTCATCCGGTAATAAGATGCTACTATCTTTCGCATGCAATAGACCGATCAATCGTTTGAATGCCGGATTGCAAAATATTTCCTTACCATCCAGATCAAACGCAGCGATTGGATTAGGATTAGCCTTAGGATATGCAGCCAGTCGTTTATTAGGTGATTCTGCATCTCTCAGCTCTTCAACCATAGCGGAAAGAAGACCCGCTTCCTGTCTACGCGAAGCAAAGAGATAGAAAAGCAGTGAAAAGACGAAAGTGATACTCAAACCTGCCAGGATCATTTGAAAAATAAGATCACTGGTCAACTGGTAAGCTCCCTCCAGGCTGTAAGCCATCATTAACTTGGCTTTACCCCGATAGGAATAGGTAATTTCCTTATCCGTTACAAATCTTCTATCAGCCGGATTCAGCGGGCCATAACCGGCAATCATAAATCCATTTTTTGAGATCAATTCCACCTCATCCACTTCAACATACTGACTCGCCCACTGCTTGAATAATAGTGCGATAGAGTCGTAGTTCCCTTTTTGCAACTCTTCCTGGGTAATAAAAGAGATGACTTCCATCTGCCCTCTGGCAAGTGCTTTGGTTACCTCCATGTGATGCTCGTGCTGATGCTTGACGAACACCCATATCGTACCGAATAACAGAATCATGAAGAACAGCGTAGAGATACTGACAAGCAGTAGAAATGGCTTGCGATTTACGTGCTCTACCACTGGACACCTCTCTGCTCTAGAGTATTTAGAATTCCCCTCAAACCGTCGTAGTCCTGATGATTGGTTTTCACCAGTGCAGTTGCTGTCTGCTTAATAGGTTTCAGAACCGACGCAGTTCGACTGTTTTTGTGGTCGAGTTTTAACAGTGCTGATTTCAACTCATTGAGTAACAGGCTGCCTGTGTTCAGAGCACCGATAAAAAGATGCTCAGAGATTGCATCAGTTGTCTCAATGGCTACGATTCCATGCCTCTTATACTTTTCATAAACCGCTTCTTTCACTGCACCTGCATCGGCATCACCAGCAAGCACCGCCAAAGCGACATTATTATGGTTACTGTAGTGGCGATAGCCGGCTAAATCATCTAAATCAATACCAGCCTCATAGAGCATCTGTCTAGGTACCAAATGGCTCATGGTTGAAGATCTGCTACCAAAGGCAAATTGTCGTTGCTTGAGATCTTCAAGGTCATTAATCTCACTATCATTACTGACGATAATTTTCCCGGTAAATGTCGGTTTACCATTTACCTCCAATCGTGCCAATACCGGAATATCGTTAGTCGAGCGCGTCAAACTAACAAACAACGAAGGCCCGATATAGGCAAAATCAACATCGCCGGCGAGAATCGCGTCATGATGAGACTGGTAGGAATCCCCGATTCTAACCTCGATCTTCTGACCCAACTCCAAACTCAGGTAATTCGCCAACGGCTGAAACATCTCTTTCAGTTCATTGTGTGGGCGGTATGGATGCACCCCCATTACCAGACTTTCAGAAGCATACGCGATCGTAGAGACAAATAACCATACAACCAACCCTGAAAGGATTCGTCGAGAATCAGGCACTTTGATGCCATCCTGTTTGAAACACCCAATTTGCTTCAGCAACAACATCGATTTCTACAAATCCCCCACGCATCCATCATTTTCAAAACGCCAATCCATCCACTACTCAAGATGATAGCTCAATGTAAGGCGATCTCTGTGTGCCCTTAAAGAATTTTTTAGTGGATGATAACAGTTGGCGCACCCTGTATATCGATACTTCATCCCTCGATCCAGCTCAGTTTTTTGTAATAGAGTTCAGATGTTACTTATTTTCACATTAGACAAACAGAACCCCAATTGATCTGAATCCCCCTTCCGCACTATTGGCAGCCGGTTACAATCCCTATCATCCCGTTCATCACATAAGTTAAGACTAGGTTAAACCATTTTTAAAACAAGCATTTTTACATTCAAAGCAGCATCGAGCGCTTCTGAGTCGTTGCCCACAATAGATTATAATAATTTAATTATAATTATTAAATAATTCATAATATTTACTTATAATAATACAGGAATCTTCTGCCTATCAATTAGCACCGTTAAATTGTCGTTATCATCGTTGGCGGGTAATCCTTTAGCCTCGTTAACCCACTCATCACCTATCTCAGAACTGAATTGATGAGAGGAGAATTCGATCGGATACGGCCTAAAATTGCGCCCTCTGGAGCGAAGCCTCATTCCAGATAGGCTCTTATTCATACAATGACTGCAAAGATACGCATCACCTGCCTAACGATCTTGGTGGGTGTACATTGAATACTGATCGTACGAGCTCGATCTATTAGCTTTGACGACATTCTTATAACTGTCTCGAGCTTAGTGCTTCTTCGCCAATCTTAGTGCATTGCACCATGATTAACGAAAAGCTAATCCGTTTGGGCACAGGAACGCAATCACCACTGCAGGCGTTGATTTCTGTACCCTATCGGCAGCCTTATTAACGAAACCTGTCTTCCCTCAGTCGCTGTATGATGGAACTGTGGCAGATCCTATTGAGTAGACCAACTGATAAAAAATCGCTGATAACTCGGCCATGAGATTCAGCAGCTCAGAAACGATTTAGCTTACCAGATGAACTAGGGATGGTTATTACGATCGCTATACAAATTGAAAGTCCACTCCTATCCGTTATGGAACGGTGGTGAACGTGGGGAGAGAGCATCAGGATATGAACTGATTTCTGAGCTGAATTGATAGCGGCCTCATATTTTCCCCTTACAACCCGCAACAGATTTTGGCAACCAATACGCCTTACTATTCTTCGAGCGAACAATACAAGTATTAGTTATTTCGGCCTATCATTTTCGATCATACATCAAAATCTAAACGCTGCAGTACATCTGAAACAGTCGAAAACTCAAAATCCCTTATCAGTTTCAACAATCTGGCTTCAAATTTATCAATATTGTTATAGTGCCTGAACTCAGAGAGTCTACTCGATTTTATCTTTGGCTGTCCTTCGTCAATTTCCCAGGGATGCATGTAGAAAATAAATGGCACTTGATCATTCCGGTTGACACGATTTAATCCTGCCTTCGACAACCAATAGGGAAACAATCTGAAATACCCTCCCCCACTAACCGGCAAGCGCCGCTTGGCAACTCCCACAGTCGAGAGAGGAAACTCGATAATCTCATTACCTTTTTCTGTTTTTAACCGATGAGGCATGGTCTTTGCGCCCGGGATACCATACCGATCGTGCATGATGGGAAATATGCTTGAGTCATAGGAAAAACCACATTCCGTGAGAATATCCAGGGCCCAAAGGGATTTTTCCGTAATCGAGTAACTGGCGGCACGATAGCCTTTAATCGGTTTGCCAACGATATCTTCAATAATTGCCTTGGATTGCTTGGTCTCCTCAAGGAAAGTTTCAGGCGTTTGGTTATAAACCAAATCATGGCTATAACCATGGCAGGCCACTTCGTGTCCAAGTTCAGAAATCTCGTTAATCAGCTTTTTGTTGCGTTCAGCCACCCAGCCCAATATGAAGAATGTGCCTTTAATATTATTATCATCAAATATCTTAAGAATCCTGTGTGTATTGTCATAGACACGTGACTCATAGCCATCCCAGTCAGCTCTTGTTATCTGCTTGTTAAATGCCGAAACCTGATAGTAGTCCTCAACATCAACGGTAATGGCATTAATTTGTCTGTTTTGCGAAGTCATGATGTTCTGTTTGTTCTAGATAATTAGTTGCAATTACGCGAAAAGATGAGATCTCAGTTTTTCTGTGCTGAATAGTGTTTCTCTATTTTATCAGCTACCAAATTAGTGAATTTCCTCATCCTTCTACGTTTCAAGTCACCATCACCTGTTTTATCTGTAGAGCTCACTATCCCAGCTGCACCATGACGGCAATTCAGTGTATCAAGAATACCGTACAGTTTGCTCGATGAGACCCCACCTCCTATGTACTACCATTACCATATAATGCGCACATTTCTCTTACTATCAACGATCTTCTCTTCCAATACCGAGATTATACTCCAGCTGAAAGATTGATCACCCGATTAACACGTCCACTGCTGATCCAGCCATCTCTATTATAAGCCTGATCATGATCGTTGACCGCTTCTTTCCTAGGGCCTGTTAACACTAATCCAATAGGCCCTAGCTTCCGCATAACCGATAGGTGGTATTAACGCTGCATTGATACCGGCACCCTGGTATGCCGCGCATTTTTCAAACTCCGCATTGACCCGGGCTGGATTCCAGCTTTCACCTGCCACCACCACTGTGAGTTCTATTCAACTGAAGCTGAAGTCAAAATCAGGGTTTCCACGCATTCCATCTCGATTCATAGGAATCACACTATATATCAGACCGGCACTGGCGGATACCAATAACGCACTTGCAATAAAGCTTAGTTTATTGTAGTAAAACTTTATTACAGAAACCTAACCTGGCTCGACCACAAGCCGATTCTGTTCTGCCTTGAGCCTCTTCTCACAACTCAAAGCGGCGTACATAAAAGCGGCCGTGCAGAGTACAAACACGACCCAACCAAGCCAGTACTGATCATTCAGCAGACTGGCTGTCATATCTGTGTAGTTACCTGAAAGCACAACAATATCGAGTTGAATACTATTTGAGTTAATAGTGACGCCTGACGCCAGCTACAGATAAAAACTGCATCTTGGAGCGAATAGTGGGAGAGGAGTGAGTAACCCATTGTAAGGGTTACTGCGGGGATCCGATACTCAGGCCACTGCAGGCACCCCCACTTCAAACACTCCTTCCGGAATCGTCATAAAAGAGGATTCTTGAAACCAGGCATGCCCAGTAAAGTGCAACATTCAGTAACAAATACTGTCATTGGCACTTGTAATGGCTGAGTATCTACAGACCAAACTGAGGGTGCACTGATCAATACCAGGATAGGCAAAACCATTCTTGCTGTACGCTTGATGCCAAACAGGGCTACCGCACTGGCACTCAGTATCATGATCAGCATCACCTGGGATTCAAACTGGATCTGAGCGTTATCAGACAACAGCCAAACCACCAAATGGATGACAAGCTACAGTAGCAATATCGGCCCAAAGCTTTTCCGCAATTCATGCCGGCGCTTGTGCCACCCACGGGCAAGCGGAGAGTACGATAGGGGTAATAACATCAACCCATGGGATCACAGGCTGTTTTCAGCAACCCATAGACGCTAAAAGCCGAGTGAAGTTCGCCCATAGACTAAGGTCGAGATCAGTCCACAAGTAAGCAAAACCACTCTGCTAAACAGCTGACCAGGAGATAACTCATTTTAAGTCATTCGTTGCTGCGTTTTGGTGTTTCCGTCAGCTGTCCACAACAACCACTGATTACAACTCACTGTTAATAATCTAATCGGGTTGAGTGCACATTGCTATTTTCAATCTTCATAGGCTTTCAAAAACACCACGCCCGATCAGCACTCACCTCTCCCTAGGGCCTATTCACCGGTCCGAGTATTTGAAATAGTGATTTCTTGCCTTTAAAGAGGTCCAGTATCAAGTTCCTATTCCGCACCTCAAATCGAGTTCCCTTGCAAGTATAGATACTGAGCTGATCCTTCTCTAAATCAACAATTTCCAGTAAGCCGCGCAGCTTTTGCTCAGTCTCACTCAAGGCCCTTGCCCAATCGCCGGTATCGGCATTGAGTTCAGCCTCGTAGAGGTCAGTGAAAAGGATCGCAATATTGCCCTCTTCCGCGGTTGCCTCTGCAAACTCGTCGGGTAGATCACTGACCGGCAAATTGCTCAATCTGGCCAGCCCGGAGAGCAGTGGGTGTGAACCGAACAAGGCGGAATACCTGTTAATTATTTCAGGGCAAACACCAAATCCGGATAGCCAAAGCCCATTCACACAGGCGTCTCCCTGAGACATCCTTTGTTGACTCATCTCCTCCTGATAGAACAGCATCTGTATTTCATTCAGAAGCCCCCGCCAATAAGCGCCATCAGGACCTGCCGGCATGAAATTTTCAATATGCCGTCCTGCAACCGACTCGATATCCGAGGTTGTCATCTCCGGCAGAGCGCTCAGCTTCATACACCACTGCCCCTGAGCCACCTCTACGAGTGAAAGCCCGTCTGATTCGAAATGGGAATTGAATCGTCTGATCAGCCGTTGGGCATAATCACTCTCGATGGATTGGGGAGCCAATCTGATCAAAATCAGCCTGTCACGATCTGCCAGCAGATGGACAGGGGTTGCCAAAGCCCAACAATCCCCGCCTGTTCGACGATCCGGTGTAAATGCTGTGACGGCGCCGGAAGGGAGATCACGATCGGCAACCACAGCAACCCCAAACAGACTGAACAGCGTTGTCGTCAAATCTACGCCGGGCACAGCGACTAACTTTGCCTTACTGAGCACCCGCTCCAGGTTTTTTGGCTGATAGTCCTGATCATTAAGCTGTTTTAGCGCCGTATCCCAATGAAGGCCCGGCAGTAACAGATCGATCTGTCTCCCCATATTCACGGCATCCGCTCAACAAGGAGGATTACTCGGTCATCAAACCATGTTGTCCAGAATCGAGTGTTTTACCGCTTCCAGCTCGGCATCAATGGTCATTACCGGTGAGGTTGACTGCTGTATCGCGGTATCCGGATCTTTCAGGCCATTCCCGGTCAGGGTACAGACAATACTCGAGCCTTCAGGGATCTTGCCGGATTTGATATCGCGCATAGCACCAGCCAGTGATGTGGCCGAAGCGGGCTCGCAAAATACCCCTTCATTTTCTGCCAACAGCTTTTGTGCCGCCAGAATCTCCTCATCGCTGCACTCGTCAAACCAGCCACCAGACTCCTGCTGGACTTTCCAGGCCTGATTCCAGGACTGAGGATTGCCGATGCGAATCGCCGTAGCTACGGTCTCAGGATCTTTTACCGGTCCACCACGCATGAATGGGGCGGAACCCGAGGCCTGATAGCCGACCATTTTTGGTCGTTTACCGGTAATTGCGCCACCGGCAAATTTACACTGACCACCACAGTAGGCACAGGCATCCGTGACTTTCTCTCCACTGGTGCAACTGTACTCACAGTAGCCTATCCAGTGAGCGGTGATGTTGCCTGCATTGCCTACCGGCAGACAGTGAAAATCGGGCGCATGCCCCAACTCCTCGACAATCTCGAAGGCTGCGGTCTTCTGCCCCTGCAGACGATAGGGATTGATCGAATTAACAATCGTTACCGGAGCATGATTAGCCACATCCTTGACCAGTTGCATACCATCATCAAAGTTGCCCTTGATCTGGATGGTTATGGCGCCGTACATCATCGCCTGAGCCAGCTTTCCCATCGCAATCTTGCCATCGGGGATCAGCACGAAGGCGGTAATTCCGGCTCGTGCCGCGTAGGCTGCCGCGGCCGCGGAGGTGTTGCCGGTGGAGGCACAGATAATCGCTTTACTGCCCTCTTCCACCGCTTTGGTGACCGCCATGGTCATACCCCGGTCCTTGAATGAACCGGTTGGATTCAGACCTTCATACTTTACGTAGATGTCCACATCCTTGCCCAGTTGTGAGGGAATATTGTGCAGGCGTATCAGTGGCGTATTACCCTCTCCCAGACTGATGATCCGGGTATCATCGTGCACAGGCAGTCGGTCACGGTAGCGGTCGATCAATCCAGTATATCGGGGACGGAATGACATGATATTTAAACCTCAAAAAATCTTTTTCTTTATCTCATGGGGCCTGATATTTTCGCAGCCCCCCCTGTCAGAAACTTACTGCTGAATCGATCGACAACTAGCCATCGAGTCGCTCAATCCTGATCCGCATGATCTGTCCTGAGACGCTACCCAGCTGTTCAATGGCAGCCAGGGCATCATTCAGGCGCTTCTCCACGACGGTCTGGGTGATCATCACCAGGGGTACGGTACTGTCACCTTCTGCAGGCTCTTTCTGATGAATCGCTTCAATACTGATCTGGGAATCCGCCAGGATGGTTGCAATTCTGGCGACCACGCCCGGTTTATCCTCAACCTGCATTCTCAGGTAGTAGGCTGTTTCGACCTCTTCGATCGGCAGGATCGGAAGATCGACCAGCTCTCCTGGTTGAAATGCCAGGTGGGGGACCCGGTTCTCTGAGTCGGTAGTCAGTGCCCGCACCACATCCACCACATCGGCCAGCACCGCAGATGCAGTCGGTTCGGATCCCGCTCCAGCGCCGTAATAGAGTGTTGGCCCAACAGCATCTCCATTGACCAATACCGCATTCATCACCCCATCCACATTGGCAATCAAACGCCGGTGGGGAATCATGGTGGGATGGACTCTCATCTCGATACCCTTCTCGGTCTTACGGGTAACCCCAAGATGTTTGATGCGGTAACCAAAGTCGTTGGCATACTCCACATCCTGGGGTTCGATTTTGGTAATGCCTTCGGTATAGGTTTTTTCAAACTGCAAAGGAATGCCGAAAGCGATTGAGCCCAGAATCGTCAGTTTGTGAGCGGCATCGATGCCTTCCACATCGAAGGTGGGGTCCGCTTCCGCATAGCCTAATGCCTGCGCCTCTTTGAGCACGTCGGAAAACTCTCGCCCCTTATCGCGCATTTCGGTAAGAATGAAGTTTCCTGTGCCGTTGATAATACCGGCGATCCATTCGATACGATTCGCCGCCAACCCTTCACGAACCGCTTTGATAATCGGAATACCACCAGCCACAGCGGCTTCAAAGGCCACCATCACCCCATGCTTCTGTGCCGCTGCGAATATTTCATTGCCATGCATGGCGATCAACGCCTTATTCGCGGTAACCACATGTTTACCGTTTTCAATCGCTTTCAATACCAATTCGCGTGCGGGTGAATAGCCGCCAATCAGTTCAATGATGATTTCAATTTCAGGATTGTCCACCACCGCAAAGGCATCATCACTGATCTCAACCTGATCCAGACCGGACAATTTGCTGGGATCATAAGCCTTGGCCGCTGCATGGGTTATCTGGATACCGCGACCAGCACGACGGGCAATCTCATCGGCATTGCGGGTCAGGACATTCAGCGTACCGCCTCCAACCGTGCCAAGGCCCAACAAACCAACTTTAACTGGATTCACAGTAATTACTCCTACAGTAGATTGCTCAAGATTCGATCAGTCCGTCTTTACGGAACATATCGCGAATACCCCGCACCGCCTGGCGGGTTCTGTGTTCATTTTCAATCAAACCAAACCGGACATGATCATCACCATGCTCACCGAATCCGACACCCGGTGACACAGCAACCTTGGCTTCGCTCAACAGCTTCTTGGAAAATTCAAGGGAACCCATGGCACGATAGGGCTCAGGAATCGGCGCCCAGACAAACATGGTTGCTTTCGGTTTTTCTACATGCCAGCCGATATTGTTCAGACCGTCGCACAACACATCCCGACGGCTCTGATACATACTGCAGATCTCCCGTACCACATCCTGGGGACCTTCCAGCGCCGCAATGGCAGCAACCTGAATCGGTGTAAAGGTTCCATAGTCCAGATAGGACTTGATGCGTGCCAGCGCCGCCACAAGAGTCTTGTTTCCTGACATGAAACCGACCCGCCAACCCGGCATGTTGTAGCTTTTCGACAGGGAGAAGAACTCCACCGCGATTTCATCGGCCCCAGGTACCTGCAGAATCGAGGGCGCCACATAGCCATCGAAGACGATATCCGCATAGGCCAGATCATGCACCACCCAGATATTGTACTCCTTGGCGATCTCTACGATCTTCTCGAAGAAGTCCAGCTCGACACATTGGGTGGTCGGATTACCGGGAAAATTCAACACCAGCATTTTCGGTCTTGGCCAGGAGTCCTTGATCGCTCTGACCAGTTCATCGAAGAAATCGACACCGGGCACCATTGGTACATGACGCACATCGGCGCCGGATATGATGAAACCGTAAGGATGTATGGGATAGGCCGGATTGGGGACCAGTACCGAATCCCCCGGTCCCATGCAGGCCAGCGCCAGATGAGCCAGGCCCTCTTTGGAACCGATGGTGGCGATCACCTGAGTCTCGGGATCGAGATCGACCTGGTAGCGACTTTTGTACCAGTTACTCATCGCCCGACGTAGCCGGGGTATGCCTTTCGACATGGAGTAACGGTGAGTATCTTTACGGTTTGCAACCTCGCAAAGCTTATCCACGATATGTTGTGGCGTGGGTTGATCCGGATTCCCCATACCAAAATCGATGATGTCCTCGCCCCGCGCTCGCGCCGCCGCCTTGAGTTCATTCACAATAGCGAACACATAGGGTGGCAACCGCTTGATTCTGCGGAACTCTTCCATCTCTTGCGTGGACACGGATACCTCGACTTTTCTGTTAGGTGAAAAGGTACAAAGTTAACTGACCCATAATAAAAGATCAATTCAGGAAACACTTATCTGGTGTGATCGATGCAATTTTTTCTGTTCCGGTACACAAGCATCCTTTGAAGTCACACGTTTACCCCGGAATTCATGCCTTGAGTGGCGGTTGTCCCATAGCGGTAACAAAGGTCACTTTTTTGCAAACACTGTTTGCGGTAAGGTCGGAGTATGAAATTCATACTTGACGACAGCAACAGCGGTCACGCCATCCAGAATTACGGGGCATTCGAGATAACCATCAGTGGCAAGATATACCGGGAGAGCCTGGTCATCATGCCGGACCGGATCATCCCTGAATGGCGTCCCGCCCGATTCCAGGAGCTCAAGCAGGAGGATTTTGCCCATCTGGCCTCCCTGACCCCGGAGATCATTGTGCTGGGCACCGGCTCAAAACAACATTTTCCCGACCACCAACTGATCCGCCCGCTGTTGGAGCATCAGATTGGTTTGGAAGTGATGGCCACCGATGCTGCCTGCCGGACCTATAACATTCTGATGTCGGAAGGGCGAAGAGTGGCAGCGGCTCTGATGATGATCGGGGAGTAGATCAACCAGCTGGCGGTACTCTTAAGCTGGCGACCAAATAGTTCAGACAGCTTCTTCAATTGGCGGGGGTATCAGTCTCAGCGTCTTCTTCCCTGTCATCCTCCAGGATCACAACATGATCCGGAAAAGGATACTTTTCCACCATCCGCTTGCCGAGTTTACCCTGAGCTGCCTGATGCAAGGCATCGGACTCCATCAGAATCAGGATCAGTACCGTTACCATGATCGGCAGAATGCCGATACCACCGATCATCGCCATGACAGCAACTTTCTGCATACCCATATAGGTGTATCCCAGCCAACCCAGAAAAAACACAGTCAGCACAGCTACCAGCATATAGATAAACAGCCGGCTTCGCTCGGCGGCAATCTGCCAATGGGCATAGACATACCACTCATCGCGATCTTTCGACTTCTTCGCTCGCCAGAGGGTATAGAAAAGCAGCACAAAAGAGACAACAGGCACCAGCGCCAGTGGCTGCCAAAAGGAGCGCACCAGACCCAGTGCAGCGACAAACCATAAAATGTGATTACCAATCAGATTGGTCAGAAAAACATCATGAGGTATCTTGGCTTTTTTTACCAATTCTTCTTGGATCTCAAATTTCATCGAGTTTCTTTATACCTGGTCTGTTACCTTTGAGGTGGCATCTTTGCTTGATGAAATTCAACTCTCCATCGGGCGATACAGCGATTAATGCCAATAAAAACTGGGGTTTAAGTTTAAACCTGTAGGCGGTATAAGCCAATCAGCTCTCACCTTCACTTCCCATGAGTTTGGCCACCAACCATTTTTTCGCCCAAAACAGCAATAAAAACAATAGGATGCCGATTACTAAACCGATCCATGGCTGCTCCTTGAGAATTGTTATAAACCACAATCCACTTCCCATTGTAGAATCCTCCCCTGATGATTCGGTTGCCGGAGTAGGTATAGCCCATGCTTGGCCCTATTCCGGCCAAATTCAGGCAAGACGACTCGAGCACTGATCGGGACATTTCATCAGTTTCATGATTAGACTCTGTGAAACGGACATAAAGCAGGTAAGATGCAGAACTACACCGGTTTTGCCCGACAGATTTATGCAGTACCGGTCGGCAATAATGCCAGAGAACAGGCTTGACGACAAAGTCTGTAGACTGGTTGCACACCCAAGGGTCCGCAGAGCCTAAAACCGTCCAATCATCGATGAAGCGAAAGAAGTAACGACAGCAGGTTAAAGACTAAATGGAAAAGAAGATTATCTTTTGGGTTATCTCCCTCTCGGTGGTGGCAGTCGCCCTCGCCGTTCTACTGCCGGGTGGGCGCAAGGTTGACAGTGACCCAAAGCTGCCCTGGGACATCCAGATAACTGCCAATAATGAAATACAAGTATTTGACCTGACCCTCAACAAAAGCCAGTTGCCGGAGGCGAGGGAGATATTCCAAAACCAGGGCAAGGTCAATCTGTTCATCGGCGCCGATGGACATCCGGCACTTGAGGCCTATTTCGAACGGGTTTTTCTCAGTGGACTGAGGGCTGACTTCATCCTCGCTTTGAAAGCGGATGAGTCACTATTGAATCAACTGGTTGAGCGGGGCTCCCGGATCAGTCGCACCTCGGACACGACCCACAAAATCGTTCTCGGCAGTGATGATTTACAGATCGCCGAACAACTGCCCATCGAATTGATCAACTACATCCCTGCTGCCAATCTGGACGAGAAGCTGATCAACAGCCGGTTTGGTGAACCGGCAGACAAAATTGTCGAAACGGAAACCGGTGTGACCCATTGGATCTATCCGGACAGGGGCATGACCATCGGACTCAATCCTGAAGGAAAGGAGCTTATTCAGTATATGCCCCTGGAACGTATCCAAGGGCTGGTGGAGCAGATCAAAAGCAGTAATGCGCAATATGAAGAAAAAATGAAGAACAGCTGAATCGCTGGAAAGCAGGTCTAATCCTGATCCTCTGCATCCGGCATCATCTGTTTTGGCAAACCTTTTTTGGGCTTTTTCGCGGGTGCGATATCGTCATCCATCAGGATTCGATGGGCCTCACCCTCCAGGTCATCAAATTGGCCGCTACGGGCAGCCCAGAACAACACCCCCACGGCAGCCAGCCCCAAAAAGATCATGCCTGGAATCAGGCCATAAATGACATCCATTAGATGTACTCCATCAACTATGATTAGTTTACTTTAACACCTTTGAACAGGGTACGGATACGGGCTGAGTTACCGATAACCGCCAGCGAACTCAACGGCATAGAGATGGCGGCTACCAGTGGGGTTACCACAGCGGCCATCGCCAGTGGCACCATAATGATATTGTAGGTTATTGAGATACCGATATTTTGACGTATCGTGAGCAACGCCCTGCGGGATAAGCCGATGGCCAGACGCACCCGCTCCAGTTCACTGCTCATCAACACGATATCGGCACTGGCTATGGAGACATCCGTACCTGAGCCCATGGCAATACCGACATCAGCCCGGACCAGTGCCGGGGCATCGTTAACCCCATCACCGACCATCGCCACACGATGCCCATCTGACTGCAACTGACTGATTACTTGATCTTTTTCCTCGGGAAGCACCTCAGCAATCACCTCCATGCCACCGAGACGCTCAGCAATCGCTTCCGCAGCATGCCGGCGATCACCACTGAGCAGCGTCACAGCGATGCCCTCTGCTTTCAGTGAACCAATCAGCGCTTTGGCATCCGGCCTGATACGGTCTTCGACAGCAACCAGTGCCGTTTCTTCGTCATTGATCGCCACCCGGAACCAGCCGATGCCTTGTTCATCGAGCTGACGGGCGTGCTGTTCCAGCCTATCGGACATCTGGCACCGCTGCCGCTCCAGCAGGGTGAGATTGCCGATCGTCAGCTGCTGATCCTCGACCAGCCCGGTCACACCAAGCCCGGGAAGGGCCTTGAAATCGCTGCATCGATATCGCGTCTGCAGGTGATTGAATGTCTCATCCCAATTCACAACCGACTCAGCCGTAGGATGCTCTGATTGTCGCTCAACAGCAGCCAGCAGCGCCATTAACTCCACCAGCGAATCCGAGACTCGCTCATCACTCTCCTGCCACTGCTCACGATCGGTATAAATGCCGACGACAGAGAGCCCTCCCTCTGTCAGTGTACCGGTTTTATCGAACACCACATGGTTAATGGTGGAGAGCGTTTCAAGTACCTCACCATTCTTAACCAGAATGCCGTATTTGGCACCGAGCCCCGAGGCCACGGCAATTGACATGGGGGTTGCCAGGCCAAAAGCGCAGGGACAGGTAATGATCAACACGGAGGTTGCCGCCAGCAGGGCAATTTCAAAATCGCTGTTGACCCAGTAGAGAAAGGTCAGGGTCGCCAACGCCAACGTCACAGCGACGAACCAGGGGACGATTTGATCGGCCAGACACTGAATCGGCGCCTTAGAACCCTGCGCCTCCTCAACCAGACTGATAATCCGCCCAAGCGCGGTATTCTTCAGCAGGCCGGAAACCTCCACCTGGAGAGCTCCCGTGCCGTTGATGGTTCCGGCAGAAACCGGATCACCAGACTGTTTATCGATGGCTTGGGACTCACCAGTAAGCATCGCTTCGTCAATCGAGCTCTCGCCCATCTTCACAATACCATCCACCGGCACCCGCTCACCCGGTTTGACCAATACCAGCTCACCCACTGCGATGGCACGAATCGGCACAACCTCTTCGACACCATCCAGGGATAGACGGGTGGCCACCCTCGGTTGCAGATCGAGAAGGCGCTGGGTGGCCGCCACAGCCTGGCGCTTCGACATCGCTTCCAGGTAGCGACCCACCAGAATGACAAACAGAAAATTCACCACCGTATCGTAATAGACCTCCCCCACGGTACTGCCACTCAGAGTGATATAGAGAGAGTAGAGGTAGGTAATGGTGGCGCCGATGGCAATCGGTAGATCCATACCCAGATGCATACTACGCAGACCGGACCAGGCACCTTTATAAAACGGATACCCCGAATAGATCAGCACCGGTGTCGCCAAAGCGAAGCCGATCCAATGAAAAAGGCTTCGAAACTCCCCTTCACTCGCCCCGGCATAGAGGGCGATGGAGATCCACATCAGGTTCATCATACCGAAGGCGGCGAAGGCCATTCGATAGAGCAGATGGCGATTCTGCTTTTTTATCGCCCCTTCAGCCGCTTCGGGATCGTAGGGAACAGCCGCATAACCGATCTGCCCGAGGCGCTGAATGATCTGCGAGAGGGAGATCGCACTGTTGTGCCACCTGACATGAAGTCGCTTGCCTGAGAGATTGACCTGAGCGGAGATAATACCGGGTACGTGATTCAGGGTATTTTCGATCAGCCAGACGCAGGCCGCACAATGTATCCCTTCAATCAGCAGATGAATATCCCGCTCTTCACCCAGTTCGCCGACAAATTCAGCTTGCACATCATCCAGATCATACAACGCCAGTTCGGTCGGTATATCCGGTGGAGGCGCCAGATTGGTGCCATCAGGGGTACGTTGGTAAAAGCCTTCCAGCCCGGCATCGTAGATCGCTTCGCAGACCGCTTTACAGCCGAGACAGCAGAAACGCTGCTCATCACCCTCGATCTGACCGATAACTTCATCTTCCTTGGGAATGGGAAGTTGGCAGTGGAAGCAGCCTTCAGAGGCCTCTACATGTGACACGGACTCTCCTGCGAAGAGATGATGATCTTTGTCCGGTCAAACCGGCATTAAGCTCTCTGTATTGACAGAAACCTTTGGCACGGCTTTATCCTGAATCAGCTCGATATCACTCAATTTAACTCGATAAGAACCTGCTAAGGCACCCAATCTATACCCACACCGATACGTTTGGGAACCTGGTATTCATCCTCGCCGTTGCGAATACTGACCAGCAGATCCCAGGCACCCTTCAGGGGGAAACTCACCGTCGCCTCGTAGAGACCAGGGCCGATCCGCTGCATGGGTACCGAAAAATCCTGATCTGCATCAGATGGGCGATAGGCGTGAAAAGTGACTTCATCACGGTCGATCGGAGTGCCTTCGCGGTCTTTTACCGTATATTGGCAAACTACCGGCTGGCCAATCTCGATCTTAGAAGGCAGTTTGATCTTCATCACCCATTTTGGGTCTCTGGCCTGGCGTTTGAGCATGTTTTTCTCATAATCCTGGCCACGGTCATAGAAGTCATCCACAACCAAACCCGGGTTGTTCTGGGTTGCCAGGTAGATCATGATCATGTTCATGGTGAAGAAAACCACCACCATAGCCACCCAACCGATTACCCAGGGACTTCTCCAAGCTGATTTTTTCTCTGTCATGGCTGCAAATTATAACGACTACGCATAAAAAAATGAAAAGGGCGGACATCGCTGCCCGCCCTGAGATTGTCGGCTATTTTACCAAGAGCTAGCGTTTTGGGCCAATAAAAACGCTCGTTCGGCTGTTTTCCAGCACCTCACCATCCCGTTCACCCCGAACTTTGAAGATGATCGGCAGACTCTCAGCCGTCAGCTTCTCCTGGGGCACCCGAACAAACACGGTTCGAGGTGTGACCTTGCCACGGCGAGCTGTGGTGACTTGGTCCGCATCGACCAGTATCAGACCATCCAGGCCTTCAGCACTGATGGTGACCGGTAAGTCGTTGGTCATTTTGTTGAGGATTTTGACCGTATATTTGTTCTGAATGCTGCCGTCACTCTGCAATACGAAGAGTGGCTGACGATCATGGATCACCTTGATCTCCAAGGGTGCAAGTGAGGTCAAACCATAGGCAATACCGGCCAGCGCCAGCGTCATAATCGCGGAATAGACCCAGACTCTGGGGCGCTTGTAGAGTGGCACCGGCTTCTTGTTCACCTCAAGAGACTCAAAGGACTCATAACGAATCAGACCTGTGGGTCGGCCGATCTTCTCCATCACCTCATCACAGGCATCGATACAGAGTGCGCACATGATGCAACCTTCCTGCTGACCATGACGGATATCCACACCAGTCGGGCAGACAGCGATACACTGCTTGCAGTCCACACAATCACCGGTGGTCCGCTCTTCTTCCGATTGCCCCTTCTTGATGCGCCCTCTGGGCTCACCGCGATGAAAATCATAGGAGGGTACGACGGTGGTTTTATCGATCATAACCCCTTGGATTCTGGCATAGGGGCAGAGCCAGAAGCAGGCCTGCTCACGCATATAGCCAGCCAGCACATAGGTCCCTACGGTAAACAGCGCAATGGTGCCAAACGCCACCGAACCGGCCTGCAGGGTGAAAATGTCACGCCAAAGGTCAAACACATCATAAAACCAGGCAACAAAACTGATGCCGGTCAGAACCGAGATCAGCAGCCAGATCAGGTGCTTGGTTACTTTGATTCTGATCTTTCTGGTACTCAGAGTCTCTTTTTCAAGTTTGCGTCTTTTGACCGGATTCCCTTCGAGCTTTTCTTCCAGCCAGGTAAACACATCGGTCCAAACGGTCTGAAAGCAGAAGAAGCCACAATAGACCCGGCCAGCCAGAGCAGTTGCCACCGCCAGCAACAGGGCAAAAAACAGCAGGGTCAGTGAGAGCATCCAGAAATCCTGGGGCAGAATGGTTGCCCCAAGAATATGAAATTGTCTGTTAGGGATATCGAACAGTACCGCCTGACGATCACCCCACTGAAAATAGGGGCCGATAAAATAGATGAGCCAGAAAGAAGCTGCCAACCATTTCAGGTTTCGCCAGTGACCACCGATACGTTTGGCATGAATCGTCTCTTCACCGGTATTCAGATGCCAATGTGCGGATTCAGCGTAAAGGTCATCCACAACCTGTTGTTTGGATGCAGTCGTATCACTTGCGCTCAATGGCTCAACTCCTCTGAAGCAGTGGGGGTAAATAAGAAAAAGATGATATAGACAGGCTTATTATCAAGCCATGCGATTTATCAATAAGTTAGAAGCAATTAAACAACACTCCATGGTTATTCTACAGAATTCTGCAACGACTCAAAACGATTTCAGAAATTTAGCGAAACTGGAAATAATGAACAGTTTAAATGACTAAGGCACTGTTTTATTTACCTAACTAGTATAGTAAAGCTACCTAATAAAGTGCTCCTCAAGCGCCAAACCCCAAATTAAATAAGTGTTATTTCACCGCACCAGATGCCGAAAGACTGTAGCTTTTCTTACATAAAAAAAGGGGGGTATAAATACCCCCCCTTTTCAACTTAGCGCCAATCTTGCTCAGCTATTATGCTTTTCCGCATCACTCTTGATGAGTTTGCTGACCTTGAAGCCCAAGTAGATGACAATCACCACGCTAATCACCACGGTGACTATTGAACCCCAAAAAACTGCATCTCCGTTCATAGCAATCCCCTTATCTTGTAACCGTGTGAGTTTCCATGCTCACACGGCCAATGGTGAAAAAAATGCTTTGTCGGCTTTACAAGCCTTATTGTCCGCCACCGAATCTGTGGACATAGACAGCAAGCTTTTTAATGTCATCTTCAGACAGACGACCACCGAAAGCCGGCATAACAGCATCACGAGTCTTAGGCTCAGTTGCGTCATTCACACCATATTTGATGGTGTATTTGATGCTGTCGAGCAGGGTCTCACCTTCAGCAGGCATAAAACGATAGATGCCATCGGTCAGATTGGCTGAACCGAGTACGGCCATACCTTTACCGTCCATGCCATGACAGGCGATACAACCCTTCTGAGTGAAGTTAGGATCAGAAGTGGGGTTACCGGCCATGATGGCTTCAGACATGCTGTCGATCTCTGCATCCGAGAGGATCTTGCCGTGGGCGGCCATGATGCCCTTACGACCCATGGTGACAGTCTGCGAAATGTTGTCGACACTACCACCGTAGAGCCAATCGTCGTCAGCCAGTACCGGATAGCCGGGGCCACCCTGACCACCGCCGCCATGACAGGCCGCACAGTTGTCACCAAACAGTACCTTCGCAGAAGCGATGGTGTATTGAGTCAGAGCAGGTGTGGCCAGGATCTCTTTGGCTGACATACCCTTGATCTGGGTTTCGAACTCGGCACGTACCGCTTCAACCTCGTCCACACCCTTTTTGTACTCATCCATCTGACTCCAACCCATGATGCCTTGTGTAGGTTCCTGACCTACAGGCCACATGGGATAGAGAACGCCATAGGCAATCCACCAGATTACCGAGGCCCAGAAGGCGATCATCCACCACCGTGGAGGAGGGTTACTCAGCTCCCGGATGTTATCGTCCCAAATATGTCCGGTGTTGTTTTCACCCGGAAAAGGATTATTTTCCGCCATTTTTATCTCCGCTATCATTTGCATCATCGTCCATCGGGATAAAGCGATTCTTTTCAAGCTTATCCTTGTTCTTTGGACGTAGCGCGTAGAAATATACGCCTATCATCAGGAAGAAGGTGACCACCGTCATGATCATGCCGATCCAATCGTTGGTGGTCATCGCCTCCCAATTAGTAGAAAAGTACTCTTTCATTACTGACGATAGACTTTGTTTTCGTCCAAAGTAGCCATGGTGCCCAGTACCTGCAGATAGGCCACCATCGCATCTTCTTCAGTCTTGCCAGCCAGTTCGCCATTGGCACTGGCAATGTCTTCATCGGTGTATGGAACACCCAGAAGACGCATGACTTCAAAACGACTTGCCATATCCTTGCCCTCGATCAGGTTGTCTTTCAACCAAGGGTAGTTAGGCATGACGGACTCTGGAACCACGGAGCGTGGCTCACGCAGATGCTTGCGATGCCAGTCGTCTGAATATTTGCCGCCGAGACGGGCAAAGTCAGGACCGGTACGCTTGGAGCCCCACTGGAAGGGATGGTCGTACATGGACTCGGAAGCCAATGAGTAGTGACCATAACGCTCTTTCTCATCACGGAAAGGACGCACCATCTGAGAATGGCAGGTGTAGCAGCCTTCTTTCAGATAGATATCACGTCCAGCCAGCTCAAGCGAAGTATACGGACGCATACCATCACCCGGCTTGTGGTCATGCAGAGTCTGACCTGGCTGACGCTGCCAGAGCAGTTCAGGCGCTGCATTGTGCTCCATGGTGTTCTTCATGGTGAAAAGCGGAACGATTTCGACCAGACCACCTACAGAGAGGGATATAGCCAGAATGATCAGGAGCAGCCAGATGTTTTTTTCCATCTTCTCCTGAAAGCTTACAGATTTATTATCATTCGCCATTTTGCGAACCCCCCTTAAGATTAAGCTGTAGCCGCAGCGGTGCGGGCTTGTTGCAGACTACCTTCGCTTGATGCTTTAGCGACAGTCATAAGGACGTTGATCAGCATCATTACAGCGCCAAGCAGGAAGATCGCACCACCGATCGCGCGCATGGCGTAGTAGGGATGCATTGCTTCAACGGATTCCGCAAAGGTGTAAGCCAGAGTGCCGTACTCATCATAAGCACGCCACATCAGGCCCTGCATGATACCGGAGACCCACATCGCAACGACGTAGATAACCGCACCGATGGTTGCTGTCCAGAAGTGAGCATTGATCAGCTTGGTTGACCACATTTCGGTGTGGAAGGTACGCACCATCAGGTGGTAGATCGCACCGATGGCAACCATGGCTACCCAACCCAGAGCACCGGAGTGTACGTGACCTACGGTCCAGTCGGTGTAGTGAGAGAGGGCGTTAACGGTCTTCAGCGACATGACCGGACCTTCAAAGGTGGACATGGCATAAAAGGCCAGAGACATGATCATGAAACGCAGGACGTAGTCGGTGCGCAGTTTGTCCCAGGCACCGGACAGGGTCATCATACCGTTTACAGCACCACCCCATGAAGGAATGATCATTGCCAGAGAGACTGCGGCACCAAGAGAGCCGGTCCAGTCAGGCAGTGCAGTGTACTGCAGATGGTGAGCACCCAGCCATACATAACCGAACATCAGCGCCCAGAAGTGGATGACTGACAGACGATAGGAGTAGACAGGACGACCGGCCTGCTTGGGTACGAAGTAGTACATGATACCGAGGAAGCCAGCAGTCAGGTAGAAACCTACTGCGTTATGTCCCCACCACCACTGGACCATCGCATCCTGAACACCGGAGAAGACAGAGTAGGATCTGAACAGATCAACCGGGATCGCCAGGCTGTTGACCACATGCAGGTAGGTAATCATCACCATCATACCCAGGAAGAACCAATTGGATACATAGATGTGGGATGACTTTCTGGTTGCCAGCGTCATGATGAAGTTGAATGAATAGGCCAACCAGACGACCGCGATCGCCAGATCAATCGGCCACTCCAGCTCTGCATACTCTTTACCAGAGGTAAGGCCAAGAGGCAGGGTAACAACGGCGGATACGATGATCAGGTTCCAACCGATGAAAACAAACCAGGCCAGCTTGTCACTCCAGAGCCTAACGCCACAAGTTCGCTGGACACTGTAATATGATGTCGCCATCAACGCACAGCCACCAAACGCAAAGATAACAGCGTTGGTATGGAGCGGACGAAGCCGTCCAAATGTAATGTATGGTGAATCAAAATTCAGAACCGGCCAGGCTAGCTCGGCGGCGATATACACACCTACTAATGCGCCTACTACTAAGTAGACGACGGCCATGACGGTAAACCAGCGTACAACATCGAAGTTGTATTTTTGCTCGGCTGCGGCGTCCATGTACCCCCCTCTTAAAACAAATAATTGAACAAAACTTTAAAGATTTTTTGTCGAGATCTTCTCAACAGATACAACTGTGTCAAATGACACAATTGCAGCGTGACATATATCACTCTTTATTGGATCAGATGTCAATACGAATTAGCCTATAACCCATCAAAGGGAATATAGCGTAACTTATTGATTTAACTGTTAAATATCTGCAATACTGATTAATTGACTCAGATCAAAGAAATCATAAATAAACAAAATTCTGCTATTACAAGACGAACTCTTTAAAACTGCTACTGACAAACCTGTTTGAAAAACTTTTGCCTGCGGATGGAAAAAGATTAAAAACAAAAAATTGATTGAGAATCACTCTCACTAAAAAACGATGTTTTGAAATTTCTGAAAGATCGATCTGAAAGCCACTTATCCAATAATCGATACTAATCCCCTCATAAGTTTATCAATAGGGCGAGCTACGCATGATGAAGTGAAATCGAGGGACGAGAAGAGAAGTTTGGCAAGTCCAAATGAACCATGGGTAACGCAGAGAGGTGTGATTCAGAAGTACTCGTACCGGTTGACGTAACAGAGGGGGGCGTGATCGGTTTTATGTTAAAAGTCCCTAGGCCAAAGTGACTTTTTGCAGGCCTTCTGGATTGACGACTTTCAAAATATGTTTACTGATTCCGATCAATCCGTAATTTTGAAATCTGGTAAGGGTTCGGCTCACCGTCTCGCGCGCCAAGCCAAGGTAGCTGGCAATATCACTCCTGGACATGCTGAGATCAAGTTGGTACTGAGACAACCCACGCATTCCGCATCGGGTTGATAGGTTCAGAATGAAGGCGGCCAATCGCTGCTCTGCGTTCTGCTGTATCAAGGCGCTGGTCACCAGATGGTTGATGCTGACCTCCTGGCCGAGTGTGCAGATCAGAGCTCCCTGCAACCTCTCATTTCCGCGGCCGGATTGAGGCATCTGATCCAGATCCATTCTGCAAATAGAGCTCTCCTCCAGCGCTCTGACCGTGAAGGAGTAGACCTTGTTCGCGATCCCTTCTGCACCAATCAGATCACCCGGCAGGTAGAATCCCACCACCCGCTCTTTGCCGGACAAATCAAGACTGATCGCTTTGAATGATCCGGATTTGACCGCGAACAGAGCGGAAAAAGGCTGTTTTGCGGAAAACAATAATTCACCACGCTGCATCGGCTGGCGGCGCATCAATACCACCTTTGAGTCGGCCAGCTCGCATGCTCCGTAATCTACCACCTGACAGAGCGGATCCAATCCGCAATCGCAGCAGGCCACCTCCTGCCGGGACGGATCATTAACCTCTGCTTGTTGGCAACAGGTATGCATCTGAGCCCACTCTATTTAAAGATCGATTCCACTGAGAACCCATCTCGCTCGAGTATATCCCTCAGTCGACGTAACGCATCCATCTGTATCTGTCTCACCCGCTCCCTCGTCACCCCCAGCTCATTCGCGACCTGTTCCAAGGTGGAGTTCTCATAGCCATGTAGACCAAAACGTCGCTCTACCACTTCTCTCTGTTTGTCGTTCAATTTGCTCAACCAACGATCCAGATTGGCATTCAGACCGTCATTCTGAATATCCACCGTCGGATCCTGGTTCTTTTCATCCGCAATGGTATCCAACAGTGGCTTGTCAGCATCCTTGCCAAAAGGTGTATCCACCGAGGTGACACGCTCATTCAGACCGAGCATGCGCTTGACTTCGTCAATCGGGCGATCGAGCAGATCGGCAATCTCTTCGGAACTGGGTTCATGGTCCAGGGTTTGAGCAAGCTTACGGGCCGCCCTGAGATAGACATTGATCTCCTTCACCACATGAATCGGTAAACGGATCGTCCTGGTCTGATTCATGATGGCCCGTTCGATGGTCTGCCGAATCCACCAGGTCGCATAGGTTGAAAAGCGGAACCCACGTTCAGGATCGAATTTCTCCACCGCCCTGATCAGACCGAGATTACCCTCTTCGATCAAATCGAGCAGTGCCAGCCCCCGATTCATATAGCGCCTGGCGATTTTGACCACCAGACGTAAGTTACTCTCAATCATCCGCTGCCTGGCCGACTGGTCTCCTTTCTGAGCCAACCTGGCAAAATGAACCTCTTCCTCTGCTGTCAGCAGTTTGGAGATACCAATCTCATTGAGATAGAGCCGGGTTGCATCCATTTGCGCATCCCCAGCCTCAGCCGCCTTGGGTTTCAGGGCTTCTGTGACTTCGGGTTTTTCCTGTACCGTTTCACTCTCCGCCTGATTTTCGTTCAGACTCAGATCCTGATCTTCCAGATCTTCGAGAACGGCATCGCTATCTGCCTCTGCCGATTCATCAGGATTGTTACTCATCACTCATCTCCATTGGTCGAACCATGCCTAGGCGTTATCGATCTGTCATCTCACTCCCAAATCCGAACGCTAAAGCCAGTCCAGCTATCGTAATTATCTATTTTCTTGGTAACAGCGGCAGGGGATTAATCGGCTTCCCCTGTTTTCTGATCTCAAAATGCAGTACCGGTTGACCACCGCTGTGTGGCGAACCCATGTGCGCCACTATATCGCCTTTGGCGAGATTATCACCCTCTTTTACCAGCAGTTTTCGATTGTATCCATAGGCACTCAGGTAATTCTTGTCATGCTTGATGATGACCAGATTGCCATAACCGACCAATCCACCGCCGGCGTAGACCACGCGACCAGCCTCAGCGGCCTTGATTGGCTGGCCGATCTGTCCACCGATCCGCACACCTTTGCGATTCTGATCAGAGGATGAAAAAGTCTGCACCACTCTTCCTTTGGTCGGCCAACGCCAGGCTAACTTAACGCGCTTTTGCTGATTTGTGGCAACACGCTTTTTTACCGCTGCAGATTTAACCGTTGTCGGATTAGGCGGTGGTTTAGCGACAGGCCTGACAACGGGTGTTGTGGGTTGAGCCTTTGTTACTACCTTTTTCACGGGTGTGTTAACAGTGGGTTGCCTGTGCCTGGTTTTCCGTACTTCCGGCGGTTTCAGGCGCAGCCGCTGCCCCGGGTAGATTGAATACCTGGGGGCCTTGATGCCATTCCAGGCTGCCAGAAGTTCATGTTCCAGATAGTGTCGCCAGGCAATCGAGTAGAGCGTATCCCCAGGTTGCACAAGATAGTATGTCCTGGAGGATTTATACCTGTGTGCAGAGGGGCTGACCGGCTTATTGGTCGCAGCGGTGGTTACCCCCTGTTGGGAAGGGCTGACTGGACGGTTGTAAACCGGCGCACTGCCTTTGGTGGAACAGGCACTGATACCGATCAGCAGACAGAACATCATCACGGGGAGCGATAGGGATAGGCCAGTCAGGCTGCCGTGCTCTCTCATAGGCAACCCAGGGACCGATTTGCTCTGCTCACACTCAGCACCCCTCTGTTATTTCAGAAATATGAACAACAATACAAATGCTACCACCATGATCCACCCCAACCGGTCCACATAGCGATGCAATGCCCTTTCCATACGGGCCCCACCCCAAGCCATCAATGCAGCCACCAGGAAAAACCTGGCTCCACGACCGATCAGCGAAGCGACAACAAAAGGGACGAAGGACATCGCCACAACACCCGCTGTGATGGTAAAAATCTTATAGGGAATCGGCGAAAATCCCGCTAAAAAAACCGCCCAGAATCCCCAGCGGCTAAACCAATCCTTAGCGGCGAGATAACCCTCCCAATAGCCCCAGTCCCTGAGAAGCGGTTCGATCAGATCGAAGGCAAACAGACCGATAAAATAACCTAAAATGCCCCCGACGACTGAGGCCACGGTGGTCAAACCGGCATAAAACCAGGCCCTCGAAGGTTCCGCCATACTCATCGGCGCCAGCATCACATCGGGAGGAATCGGAAAAAAAGAGGATTCAGCAAAACTCAGTCCGGCGAGATAGCGAGGCGCATGGGGGTGTCTGGACAATTTCATCGTACGGGCATACAAGGATGAAAAGAGTCTCACTAAATCATCCCTCCGACTAAGGGTACGAAATTCGCAGACTCCAAGGTCTGCTGTTGAAAACCATCTTCGGTCCGGGTAATACGTAACATCACTTGTCCCTGATTACTCTTTACCGGCAGAATCAAACATCCACCCACAGCCAATTGTTGCAGCAGGCTTTGAGGCAGAGCCTCCGCTGCAGCCGTAACGAGTATGCCATCATAGGGAGCATACTCGGGAAGCCCAACGCCACCATCACTATGCTTGAGACGGATATTGCGCAGTCCAAGTTCCCGAAATCTTGCCCGCGCCTGATCGAGCAGTGCTGAGATTCGTTCAACACTGTGAACCCGTCGCACCAGCTGGGCGAGAATGGCACACTGATAGCCTGATCCGGTACCGATTTCCAACACGCTCTCCGGCCTACCGCCTTCCAGCAGCGCCTCGGTCATCCGCGCCACCGTATAGGGTTGTGAAATGGTCTGGCCATGGCCGATTGGCAGTGCCGTCTCCTCATAGGCACGGCTGGCCAGCGCCTCATCGACAAAAATATGGCGTGGCGTATTGCGTAACGCCTCCAATACCGCCAGATTGCGGATTCCCTTACTGCGTAGACGCTCTACCAGCCTTTCCCGGGTTCGCCGGGAGGTCATGCCGATACCTTGATGATCGCCACCGATAATCATTGTTTCAGCCACTCATCAAGGATCGGTAGCGCACTGTGGCGGGTCAGATCCACATGCAAGGGTGTCACCGAGACATATCCCTGCCTGACGGCATGAAAATCCGTGCCGGGTCCCGCATCCTGCTCAGCCCCGGCTGGGCCTACCCAATAGATGGTTTTGCCCCTTGGATCATGGCTTTTGACTACCGGCTCCGCTTTATGCCGATGCCCGAGTCGGGTGGAGACGATACCCTGCAGCTCCGAATAGGGAATATCCGGCACATTCACATTCAGAATGACACTCTCACTCAGCGGCGCTTCGACCAATCTTCGGACCAGAATCTCAGCAACCTGAGCACCCGTCTCGAAATGTTGAGGATTATGGGAGTTCATGGAGATGGCGACCGCAGGCAGACCAAGAAAGCGGCCCTCGGTAGCCGCAGCAACCGTACCCGAGTAGAGCACGTCATCCCCCATATTCGGCCCGGCATTGATACCGGAAACCACCAGGTCCGGCTCCTGCTCGAGTAATCCGGTGATCGCCAGATGGACACAATCCGTCGGTGTGCCATCCACCCGAATGAAGCCATTCTCCATGGTCCGGGCGCGCAACGGATTGACCAGAGTCAGGGAGTTACTGGCGCCACTGCGGTCCTGGTCAGGGGCCACAACCACAATCTTGCCGACTTCAGACAGCTGCTCGGCCAGCATCATCAGCCCAGTGGCCTGATAGCCGTCATCATTACTCAGAAGGATGTTCATAGGGGGCACAATATACTGTAAATAGTGATCAGTCTCACCCTCCAAATCCCCAGCGGGTGAAGCGCGGGATCGAGATTCTTCTCAACCGCTCACGGGGCCTGTTAACATTAAATAACGAGACACAGAACCCTCAGCCTGAAGATGAGCAAAAAGCGAGACAAATCCGATGACGAAGCACTCTTCCACGAGCAACTCGGGGATGCTGTGCCACTCAATGAGTCACGAGCGGAGCCCTATCGCCGCCGTCTGACTCCCAGACCACTGAATCTACCGATTGGGGATGAGGAGGAGTCCTCACAAGACCACTATTCGGATCACGAGATCGAAACCGGTGAGGTACTCTATTTTGCCAGACCCGGCGTTCAAAACCGCCTGATGCACGACCTGCAGCGGGGATATCTGGAGATTGGCGGTGAACTGGACCTGCATGGCTTGACGGTTCGTTATGCCAGGGCTGATCTGGATGGTTTTCTAAAACAGTGTCAGGAGCGACGGATTCGTTGTGTCCGGATCATACACGGCAAGGGTTATGGCTCGGAAGGCAGGCAGGCAGGCAGCCCATTCTCAAGCATAAACTCAACATCTGGCTGCGCCAAAGAGACGATGTCCTGGCCTTCACTTCGGCACCCCGTCGGGATGGCGGAACGGGTGCAGCCTATGTTTTACTGCGTAATCCGGATAAGAGCAGCCGCCGGTAGCCGCTCAAAAGCAGGCAGATAAGGCGTTTTGAGTGTATATGCTCAACAGGCATTGAAATTCAGCTTAATCCGAGTAAAATACTGGGTTATTACAAAGCAGTACAAGTAACATTACGATCCGATGACGCCTCCCCTCAGACCCGCAACTTGACTGCCGACTCCGGTAAACACCGGACCGATAGAGATCAATAGGAGAATTTGAACTTGGCAATCAGAATCAAGAGTCAATGGCACGATGAGGATGCCGCACGTTCTGCTGATGAGATTGGTGGCGCCATCGCATTTATTGCCTGGCGTATTGCACTGGATAAGGCGATCACCCTGCATGGAGAGAACTTTGTTTATCACAATGATGAACAGCGCCTGGCGGTGATTGCCGAGTATCTGATCTACGAGGTACAGATCGCTGACCGCCTGATCCACCAGATGGGAGACGATGAAAACCGGGTCGCGACCATTACAGCCCTGGTGATGAAGCTGGCCGACCACTATCGGGACAACGCGAACGAGATAATCGGTTCCGGTGACCATGCCAACCATCTGATCGCCCTCTACAATGAGCGATCTGCCGAGTATGCCGAGTTCAACTTCAGCGATCAGGGACCCAGCTACCCTTTCCTGCGCCATCTGGGTTTTGAGATACAACAGGTAATGGCGGGCGATGAACACGATAACCGCTGGGTGATCGATCAGGTCATGGATGTGGATGGGCCGGAGGTCTATAAACAGCTCTCCCGTGCGATCAGAAACCTCTTCGATTAGGAAGTACCTATGCGTCCCATCCAGCTACTCACCATACTTGAGCAAGAGTTCATCAGTACCCGTGCCGGTCACCACACCCCGGTGATGCTCTGGGGTCCACCCGGCGTGGGTAAATCGGACATGGTTCGGGAGGTCGCGCAGCAGCATCAGGCCCCGGTGATCGACATCCGACTCTCCCAGATGGAGCCCAGTGATCTGCGCGGAATACCCTTCCGCTCCAACGGCAGCGTCGATTGGGCGATTCCCTCTCTTTTGCCCGATGAGCAGCGCCATGGCAGCCAAGGCATCCTGTTTCTCGATGAGATCACTTCCGCCCCACCCACGGTTTCAGCCGCAGCCTACCAGCTGATACTGGATCGGCGTCTGGGCGAATATCAGGTACCTGAAGGCTGGGCCATCTTTGCCGCAGGCAACCGTCAGGGTGACCGGGGGGTTACCTACAGCATGCCGGCACCTCTGGCCAACCGCTTCTCCCATTTTGAGGTAGAGACCAATCTGGATGACTGGGTCGCCTGGGCCTACCGTAATCAAATCGATGAACGGATCATCGCCTTTCTGCGTTTCCGTCCTGAACTGCTGTTTGATTTTGATCCGGCGCATAACCCGGTGGCCTTCCCCTCGCCTCGCTCCTGGGAGTTTGCCCATCGGGCGCTGCAGAAATTCTTCGACCACCCTCAGCTGCTTCAAGGTGCCCTGCAAGCCTGTGTTGGACCGGCCGCCGGGGTGGAGCTACATGCCTTCGTCAGCAGCCTGGACAAGATGCCCGATCTGGATGCGATATTACGCGGTGAAGAGGTCTCGATGCCAAATGAGATCGATCTGCAGTATGCGGTTGCCTCCGCGCTGGTGGGGCGTGCAATCCGGGCGAATGAGTCGGGTGACGGAGTTGAGGTGCATGGGCGCATACTCGAATATGCCGGCCGCTTCCCACAACGGGAGATGGGCGTGATGCTGGTTTCCGACATGCACCGGGCGATCGGTGAAACCCTGTTCAGCGTTCCACAGTTCAATGATTGGGCGCAGGCGGTATCCGACGTGATGCTGTATGAGTGAGAAACCCGCTGCGACCGGGCCTGTTAACCAGGAGTACTGATGGATCAAGATGAGATCGAGACCAAACTGGCCGCCGCACGAACCAAGCTGATTCTTGATAAGCCCTTCCTCGGCGCACTGGTGATGCGGCTTCCCATGCAGGAAGCCAATCCAGACTGGTGTCCGACCACAGCCACTGACGCCAAATCCTTCTATTACAACCCCACATACATCGATCAGCTCACCCTCGATGAAACCCAGTTCATGCTGGCCCATGAGGCCCTGCACTGCGCCCTCTCCCATTTCGCCCGACGACAGCATCGAACCAAGCTGCATTGGGATATGGCCTGTGACTATGCGATCAATCCCCTGCTCACCGAAGATGGGCTGAAGCCACCACCGGGATCATTGATGCTACCCCAATTCAGCGGCATGACTGCTGAAGAGATCTACCCCTGTCTGGATGAGAATAACGACGACCAACCGTTGGACAATCATGTCTATGACCAGGACAACACCAAGAGCTCCGGCAGCGGTAAGTCGGAAAAGGATATCGCCAACAGCCAGCAGCAGAAGAATAGCGAGCAAGAGGGTGATGAGCCTGACAATCCCCAGAGCGGTTCAGGCAACGCTGCCTCACAACCACCTCCCCTGTCTCCGGATGAGGCTGAGACCCTGAATATCCAGTGGCAGCAACGAATGGCCGGGGCAGCCCAACAGGCGATGCAGGCGGGCAAACTGGATGGTGCAATCGCCCGAATGGTCGACCATCTGCTGCAACCCCAGCTTCCCTGGCGACTACTGTTGGCGAGGTATATGACCGCTCTGGCAAGGGATGACTTCAGTTATCAAAGACCCTCACGTAGAGAGGGAGAATTCATACTACCGAGTCTGCGCAGCAATCAGTTGGAACTGGTGGTCGCCCTGGATACAAGCGGCTCGATACAGGATGAGGAGATGGGGGAGTTTCTGGCCGAGGTCAATGCACTCAAAGGCCAGATGCGGGCCCGAGTCACCCTGCTCGCCTGTGATTCGGTCATTGCCGAAGAGGCTCCCTGGATCTACGAGTCCTGGGAGGAATTCGACCTGCCTGAAAAAATCACCGGGGGTGGTGGCACCAGTTTCAAACCAGTTTTCGAGTGGATCGCGGAGCAGGACTTGAGCCCGGATCTGGTGGTCTATTTTACCGATGCGGAGGGGGCTTTCCCCCCCCATGCACCCTACTACCCAGTCATCTGGCTGGTCAAAGGCAAGCAGAAGACCCCCTGGGGTCAACGCATCCAACTCAACTGATGTCTGCAGAAAAGTGTCGTGCAGCGAACCCGGGGCAATCTCGGTATTTGATTACAGTGCTTTCTTCAGTGTGAAGGCGCCACGTAGATCACCAGGCTTATAACCACGCGCCTCATCAGCGGGATAGAGCTCATTGAGTTTTGCACTGACCGGCTCGGCAAGTTCAGCACCATGACACTTGGTGCAGACTTCAGCGGTCGGAATGGCCTTCATCATACGGAATACTTTACGGCCGTTTTCTTCAACCACTTCCGCCTTGATCATCTTCATGGGATCTTCACCGTCGATCTTACGGCTTTCAAACTCGTTCAGTACGGCGGTTTCCCAGGCATCGGCACGATTTTCAGGATTCCGCACCTTAAGACTGGTCCGACCCACACTCCAACCACTCATCTGAGAATGGGCTTCAGTGAGACTGGGGGCAACGGTATTACAGGTTGAAATGGTTGATACCGGACCATTCTCTTTCATACCCTTTTGCAGTTCACCTTTCAGGTCACCGAAATAGGCTTTGATCACCCCTTTACCCTCTTTGATATTGGCCTGCATGGCCTGATCTGCCTGAACGCCTCCACTCAGGCAAATGGATGCAAGAAATAAAACTACGCTCTTCTTCATCATGGAACTCCGTTAATTGAAAGCCAATGTAAACCGGTCAGGATCAAGATCCACACGATTCACGGCCGGCCGGTTGGTCGTGGGGCGCTAGATTAAAGCAATTATTTGAAAAGACAACCTCTTCATTCTTAAAGATTTATTGAGTGTTAGGTAAAACCGAACAATCACCCGTAAAGCACCAAAAGAGACCAATAACTCAATCCACCCATAACGTATTAACCAGAAGCCTTAATAGGTTGGATTCAACCGTCCAGCAATCCATGGCCGACTATCACCAGTACAGATATGGCGCTAAGATGGCATCGACTAATTAACCCTTTACAATGGGCGTGCCCCAATCAGGGGCACTCCCCATATGCGTTCTGATTGAGGAACTATTCTGCATTCACAGGTATCAGTTATTGGCATGGCAAGAACACCACTGAAACTCCGAATCACGCTCCTCCTGCTGGCATTGATACTTCCCACAGCCAGTGCTGACACAGAAGAAGAGAGCATCAAACTACCTGAACTGGGTTCCCCATCAGACCAATACCTGACACCCGCGGATGAGATCAGGCTTGGCCGTGAATTCATGCAGAGCGTCAGAAAAACAAGCCCGGTAATGGATGATCCACTGATTGCGGAATACATTCAAAACCTGGGTGAGAAACTGCTCAAGCAGAGTGAAGCCATCGGTCAGGAATTTAACTTTTTTGTCATCGAGCTCCCTGAAGTCAATGCTTTTGCCGGTCCCGGCGGTCATATCGGTATCTACAGTGGACTGATTCTCGCCACCCAGAGCGAGAGTGAGCTGGCCTCGGTGATCGCTCACGAAATCGCTCATGTCACTCAAAAGCATCTGTTGCGGGCCTTTGATGCGGCAAATCAGATGAGTGGAAAGACAGCCGCTCTGCTACTCGCCTCCATCCTGGTCGGCGCCGCCACGTCACCGGATGCCGGGATTGCTCTGGCCACCGGGGTTCAGGCCAGTGCCGTACAGGAGCAGATCAACTTCACCCGAAGCAATGAAGAAGAGGCTGATACGGTGGGTATCAAGATACTGGCCAAATCCAACTTCGATCCCCGCGCCATGCCGGTATTTTTCGAGCGACTGACCCATGCCAGCCGCCTTTATGATTCGGGGATCCCGGAGATTCTACGCACGCACCCGGTTACCACCAATCGCATTGCTGACGCCCTCGGAAGAGCGGAGACCTACCCCTATAAACAGTACCCCGGGGATTTGAGCTACTTTCTCACCCGTGAAACACTTCGAGTCAGGTCCTTCAAGGATCCTAAAGCCGCAGTGAAGCATTTTGCGACCGGACTTGAGGAAGGTCGCCATCTGAACAAGGAGGCGCATCAGTACGGCTACGCATTGGCGCTGAAGGCCGACCATCAGTATGAGAAAGCGGAAGAGGCGATTGATAAACTGCTAAAAAACGCACCGCAGCAGCCGCAGTATGTGTTGCTGTCTGCTGACATCGCCAAGCAACAGGATGAAGCGGAAAAAGCGCTGAAAACACTTGAGACCTACTATCAACTGATGCCTGAAAGCTATCCGATCTCAATCGCATACATTGAGGATCTGACGGATAGCAAGCGCCTTGCAGAGGCCAAATCGGTGGCCCAGCAGACCCTAACGCTCCACGACAGGGATCCGAGACTCTATCGCTTACTCAGCAAGATTGAGCAAAAGGCCGGCCGGAAAGCTGAATCCCACCGCATGCTGGCTGAGTCCTATGTGGCCAGAGGAGAGTTTCACCCGGCCATCCGCCAACTGGAGATTGCGTTGAAAGAGGCGGAACAGACCGATTTCTATCAGACTTCCAGGATCGAATCCCGGTTGCAAAAACTTCGCGATCTGGTCAAAAAAGAGCAGTAAGCCGACCTGGGCCTGATAACACGATTCCAAACCACCCGTGCTGTGGCGCATCGATCGGAATTTCTCCAATTCCAAGCCGGATCCGGCCAGGGCCTGTTAACACGAATCCAATAGGCCCTAAAAGCCGTAGCGGCCTGCCGCTGCCTCAATTCATCGCCTGAACAGGCCGGATTCAGCCGTCAAACCAGGCTTTTGACAATCTTCAGACCAAATCGGCCGGGTTTCAGCCGTCAGCCATGCCATACCCCGCAAAACCCGCGGTTGGGATAGCATATAACTCTAATTCAGGAAAACCCCTATCCGAAGCGGAACAAACCCAAGCCTTTCATAAGGGTGCCATGCTGCTAACATCACAAAGCACTAATATTTCAAAATTTTTTGCTTGATATCGCTCTCTGATTCGGTATTCTTACGATCTACCTGTAAAGGTAATGTTTGCCGGCAAACCCGTTTAAATAAAAAGAAGCCGGTAACAACGCATCCTCAATAACGAAATAAACACTGGAGGACATGGTGCACAGCTGTCGCAACTTTTTACTGTAAAAGTTGTTCTAAGCCACTGACAAACATGAGTGACCGCGAGTGATCCCAATACCGAACCAGTATCAGAGGGTGATCCAGTTGATTGTTTATAGCGGGAACAACATGTCTTGCAAGGCAAAATAATTCAATACGACAGCTTTATTGATGCCAATGACCCGGCAAATGTGATTGCAACGGTACAGGGGTAAATCCCGACCAAAATTGGTCACAAAGAACTGGGCAATGAAATTGACCAACCCATTCAGTTTCATAAAACAAACGTTAATCACTAACCTTTCTCAGTCTGGAGAGAATGAATGAGCAATGAAATGAAACGCAGGATCTTCCTAAAAAGATCACTCGCAGCTGGCTCGGTAGGTGTCGCTGCTGCTACCGGACTTTTGGCTCCTCAGCAGGTTCTGGCTGCCTGGAACAAGGCCGCCTTCGAATCCAAGGAGCTCTCTGGCGCACTGGACGCACTGCTTGGCAGTTCTGACGTGTCAGAATCTGCAGACATTAAAGTCAAAGCACCGGATATCGCAGAAAATGGTGCCGTAGTACCAATCACAGTTGATGCCAGCATTGATGGCGTCGAATCCATCGCAATCATTGCTTCCAATAACCCAGTGCCTCTGGTTGCCAATTTTGTCATGGGACCAGGCGCAACCGGTTTTGTCTCTACCCGTATCAAAATGGGTAAAACTGGCGATGTCGTTGGTGTTGTCAAAGCGGGCGGCAAGCTCTACAGCGCCAAGAAAGAAGTCAAAGTCACCATTGGTGGTTGCGGCGGCTGATCGCAGCCGATTCCGACAAGCACATAACGAATACGAGGTATAGAGCATGGCTAAATCGATCAAGATCCGCGCCAAAGAGAAAGGTGGCGTAACCACTGTTAAGGCCCTGATGACCCATCCAATGGAGACAGGTGGCCGTAAAGACAAAAAGACCGGTAAAACCATTCCGGCTCACTTCATCCAGGAAGTGGTTTGCAAGCACAAAGGCAATACTGTGATGATGGCTGAATGGAGTGGCGGTGTTTCCAAGAACCCCTACATCTCCTTCAAGTTCTCCGGTGCGGCCAAAGGCGATGACATTGAACTCGGCTGGACCGACAACACCGGTAAGAGCGACAGCATGACCAGCAAGATCAAATAACGATCAGCTGCAGCAACTGCTGTTCATATCGAATCGTTACGATTCGATAAAAATAAAAAGGGCGCGTAATGCGCCCTTTTTATTCGCAGGTTTGCCAACCAACAGATAACTACTATAAACCTGTTAACTCTCTTTTTTCTCCTCATCGGAAGATTCCTCTTCCAGCAACTTCGCCCACTCCTCTTCCAGTGAGCCTGGCTCAAATTCCGCTTGTTCCACTTCCGAGCTGTCCATTTCAGGTATTTCGATATCGATGGAGTTCAGATCGTCCACCATGGATTCGCCACTCTGCTCGGCTACCTCACTGTTTTCAACAGCAGCTTCCGTTTCGGCTTCTGATTTTGCGTCGTCGGACGGTTGATCCTCGGCTTCAGCGGTCTCATGCATCATGTCATCAGCAATCTCCATCACTTCATCGATGATCTCTGAAACCTCTTCATCCACATCTGCTGAATCTGCAGCCATTGTATCCACATCCGGTATTTCTACATCTGGCACTTCAACGTCTGGTATTACAACATCGGAGGTAGCTGCATCAGAAGCTTCCACATCTGGAATCTCCACATCCGGCACAACCTCGTCCGGAGTATCGGAGTCAGCTTCGGCTTCGGCCGTTTTTTCAATCTCTGTCTCGATGCTCTCCTCTTCCAGCTCTGATAGAGAGGACTCTGTTAACTCCTCTTCTGTCATATCCGGGATGACCATATCATCATCGCTGTCGGTTTCTGTGCTTGCTGCTGCTTCAGCCGGAGGAGGTTCTGCCGCCTTTTCGGCAGCTACAGGTTGAACCTGATCAGACGCTGCACTGGCTTCCTCACTTACAACCGCTGTCGCTTCTGCTGGAAAGCCGCCATCACCATCGGCAAACATGGTTGAGTATTCATTCAGCATCCGACCCATGGTATCCATGGTCACTCTGAGCTCTTCTGCAAGTCGCTCATTCTCTGCTTTCAGTGCTTCAACCTCGTCACTGCTGACATCGTCTGAACCACCAGCCGCACTGACATTGCCAGCCAGGGCCTGATAGGCCAGCACCAGGTTCTCCACATCCACATCGATCTGTTGCAGATAGACCTGATCATCTTTGAGAAATCCATTCAGCATATTCTGATAGAGCGTCATCTCCGTCTGTACGATGCCATGCAGCGTCTGGTCAAGCTGAGGACTCTGTAACTGATACTGCTCCTCCAAGAGTTTTTTCAACCGCTCGGATCGTTTCTCCTTATCAGTCTGCACCCGCTCTGCAAGATGATTTGCCGCTTTCCGTATCCGTTGTTTGCGAAGCAGTGTAAACAGCAGCAAAAGTCCACTCAGAACCACCAGCCCGAGCATGACCTCGGCAATGATCATTGCGCTCAATGAACTGATTTCGATCATTCTGCTTTCTCCTGCTCAGCCTCTGCTGATGCCTCGGGAGACTTCTCAACCAGGCTGATCTGATTGTTCTGATTTGATCTGCGGATCCACCAGAAGACACCACCACCAACAATGATCAACAGCAGATTGATCGCACCGAACCAGATTGCAGCTCCCAGCCATCCCTGATCCTCTTCTGGCTCAGGCTCAGGCTCAGGCTCAGGCTCAGGCTCAGGCTCAGGTTCTGGTTCCGGCTCTGGCTCCGGTTCCGGCACCGGATCAGCGACAGGCGCAGGTTCAGTCAGCGGCGCTGGAGGCGCTGGTACCGGCTCTGGCTCCGGTGGTTTCATCCCTTCGACCTCAGCCGGACTGTCTATATAGTCAACCACGGCACCATCCAGAGTACGGGCTTGGGCTTTCAGGGTAACCTTTCTGGAACCGGAAAATCCCATCAGATCGATCACGCCGACCGCGTCCCCACCAGCCGATGATGACTGCAGAGATAGTGGCAGTTCATTCCCTGATTGATCCTCCAGCCAGGCTTCTACCTGTAACGAACCGGGCTCGATCAATTTTGCATCGGCACTCAATTTCAGATCCAGTGTCTTGCCATCTTCACGGGGTTGCAGATTCATCTCCACCGGAGGCACGACCTGATAGGTAGTGCGCCGTTGCCGGTTGAAGGTTGCTCCCCGGGCATCGATGATCAACTCACCGACACCGCTGTTCAGGGCTTCTCCACCAAAGCTCATCGTGAAATAGCCATCACCTGCCTTGGCATCCGGCACCCGTCCATCATCCGCGAGTGGCCTTGGCTCAGAGTCACCAAGAATATCGCTTCTGCTGGCGGCGATATTCACTTTCTGCAAAAACGCATGTTTGCTGATGGTCTTGCCGTGATCGGTAAAACTTACCTGGTAGTCCAGACTCGATCCGTGAATGATCCGGTTGGGAAGGTCGGTGGTGACCATTTTCAGATCGGTCACCACCATCACCCGATTGTCTGGATCCGCTTCAGCCCGAATGCGCCATTCACCTGATTTGGGATCGGATATGGTCAACATATCGTAGCCCTCATCCCGATGCCAACTGACATTCGCCGGTGCGTTTTCCGCATTGTATGACTGACCTTCGGGTGGAATGACTTCAGTCGGCTTGGCTCCCGGTTTATGGAAAACCAACAGGGTTGCTTCGGTAATGCTTGGATCAATGGTGAACTTGTTGTCTTTAAGGGGTACAGAATCGGGTTTGCCAACCTTCTCGAAGATTCTCAAAAAGACCTTTTGTAGCTGATCCGCCGTCTCAGTCTGTTCATACCAGCCTCCAGTCTGACCTGCCAACTCCTGCATCAATTCGTGATCTGCATTTTTCGACAGCGCGATGGTATGCACCGTGACCTGATGTTGTTTCAGCCTGGGTAGTATTTTCTTCAGAATTCGCTGCTTGGAGGCGGCATTCTTCTTTTTATCTTTGGAGATATCCACCATACCGTCAGTCAGCAGAATGACACTCCGGCGATAAGGCCCCGGGGGACCACTCCAATCTTCAGTGGATCGTTTCAGCGCATCCTCAATATTCGTGAACTGGCCAGGGGAACCGATCGATTTTGAGCTTTTTCTGGCTTTCTGTTTCCACGCTTTATCCACCTGTCCAAGGGGGATCTGCATATTCACATATTGACCGAATGTCCAGACCCCGGCACGGGTCTCTGATGACAACAGGCCGACCAGCAGACGAAGCGCCGGCCGTCTCAGGTTTTTAGGATCATTTTTCTTCATGCTCCCTGAAACATCGATCAGAATGCGTGCATCGGCCTTGTCAGCCGATGTCTTGGCCACGGCTGCTGGTACCGAGATAACAGCGAATACCAGTGTGGCAATGAGAACTCTTTTAGCAATTCCTTTCATCATTCTGGAGAAACCCCGACTCTATTACCCGCCGTACTGAGGACAAACTGGCTGTTGAGACTCAATTCAGCCCAATCCTTTTAATCTAGCTTTGCCGGATCTTCTGTTTCTGTTGGTTACCGGCTCTTCCCAGGAGATACCGGAGCACTTACCCCGTCAACCCGGCCAAGAGTCAAATACAAAGCCCTATCACTTTAACGGCTAACCAGGGTAGCTCTTTAATTCCTAATCACCCGGTGAGGTGAAATCTCGATCTGATCAAATGAATACTCGGCAGGATGGATGGTTCAGGACTGTTTTTTATAAGGTGAGGGGATCCCGTCAGGCTGTTTGGCAAACCGTTTGTAGGACCATTGATACTGGGGCGGGAACATGTTGATCAGGGTTTCCACACTCTGGTTCAAGGCTCTGGCGGCCCGTAGCGGATCAGCATCCGCAATTCCCTCGGGGGCTGGCAGATAGTGGATATCATAGCCTCGCCCACCCGACAGGCGCTCGGCACAGGCAAGGATCACCTTTGCCCCAGTCTTTCTGGCAAGCTTGTTAGTCAGCAACATAGTCAGTGCCGGGTGGCCGAAAAAAGGCGCAAACTCCGCACCCCGGTCAGATTTCGGTTGCTGGTCAGGCAGAATCCCCGTCATGCCACCCGTTTTCAGCACCTGCAGAATACGCTTCACGCCACGATTGTCGGTAGGCACGGTTTCAGCCCCGCCCCGCTCTCTGGCTTGTTTGACCAAATCACCGAAGGACTCCTTTCTCGGTGGACGATATAGGTTGGTCAGCCTGCCCCGACGCTGCAGTTCCACGCCGACGATTTCCCAACAACCGATATGGGGTGCAAGAATGATCAATCCCTGCCCTTCATCCCGTATTAGGTGCTCCTCGCCATGAATCGTGTTGATCATTGCCAACACATCGTCCAGGGGCCGAAACCAGATGGCGCTCATCTCCATCAGGGTACAGCCGATCTGTTGCATGGTCTGGTTGCGCAATTGACGCCGCTCGACCTCATCCATCCCGGGGTAACAGAGACCCAGATTGATTTCAGTTGTGCGCAGTTCCCGATTGGGAATGAGGGTATAGAGTCTGCCCAGCACCCGACCCAAAGCATGCAACCAGGAGAGAGGCAGACGATGCAGGGAGTACCAGAATTTGAATAGAATCCGCTCTAACATAACCGTGAATTGTACACAAAATCTCAGGATTAGCTTATCAATATTGACCCGACAACTGAGTGTATCGTGTCGCAACCCGGCAACCGGGAAAACTTCCCATTTCAATCGCCCTGTAAAACACATAGATTGTTTTCATTCCTAAAGCATCTAACATATTGAGAATAAGATATACCACAGAGGAGGCTCTTATGAGCGAGCAAAAACTACAAAATCTGGCGCCACAGCAAGCCTGGCAGATGATACAGGATGACTCCAGGTCCGTACTGGTGGACATTCGATCCACCATGGAGTTTCTGTTTGTCGGACACCCCAAAGGCGCGGTACATGTACCCTGGATCGATGAACCGGAGTGGACCGTCAATCCCCATTTTGTAACCGAGATTCGAAAGTTACTGCTAGGGGGCAGTATCTGCACCATAGATGAGGGCTGCGCACCGGTGATCCTGATCTGCCGCAGCGGCAAGCGCTCCCTGGAAGCGGGAAAAGCGCTGTTAGATGCAGGCTTTGTTCGGGTCTTCCATATCGATGAAGGTTTTGAAGGCGATCTTGATGAGGATCATCGACGCAGCACCTTGGGAGGTTGGCGCTTTCACGGTCTACCCTGGGAACAGTGTTGAGACAATCAATCGGACCCTCTGCATCGGAATGAGCTGAATATCGGGTGCGGAACCACCCAGTGCACAGGCCCCGGGATACTATCAACGGCTACTTTTGTGTGTAACAATCTCCTGGCCAGGTATCAAAACGTATCATGTTGGATACACTGAACATGGATCAGTAACGGCAATTACTGGAATGGTATTTAATCAAAAGACGGGATTTTCCTGCATCGATGTGGTAAATATCACTCTGCTGGATAAACAGTATTGCAACAGGGAAGAGCAAACTGTTCGGTCATCAGGTTTTGGGTAACCTCGTAATAGCTGAGGAAAATTTGTTTAGACAACAGATGGAATCAAAAAAGCGATCAAAAAGCTTAGCAAAGAAACACAGGGAGGTTTTCAATGCGACAGATAAAACTCATACAATCTCTATTCTTACTTTCTCTCTTGAGCAGTCTATCCATAGGCAATCAGCTACATGCCATGCAGAGCGAATATGTTGATGCGATTAAAGCTGATTATCACGAGTTCAACAGCGGTACATTTGAACCACCACCGGAATTAACCTGGGTCGGTGCAGTCAGCACAGATACCAGTAACGCCGGTCTCGCCTACGAAAATCTGCAAGACTTTTCCCTGTTTCTAAAGGAAGCCTCTCCAGGCAGCTTCATCTTCTACAACAAATTACCTGACCAATATAAGGATCAGTTGCATCAGCAGTATCTCAAGACGGGCAACCTGGACGAGATCAAAAAGGACATTTTCAAATATTCAAGTGAAATCAAAAAGCAGAATCCCAACTAAGCTTCTGCCCATCAATTTAGCTGTAGCGAAAGTCTATGAACATTCAATTTAAGCCAGGCAAATGGTTAAGCTGCCTTTGCGTATTAACGATCTCTTTTTTTATTACTGCAACAGCCTTTGGAGGCGTCGATAGCACGTTGGAGTTACCAGCAGAAGATGAAATCCCCAGCGCTGAAGAGATCGCCAGACAGGTCTACTTTGCCAATCACTTTTACGCTTTTAAGAACTTCTCCATAGAGCGCCGTGGTCGCACAATGACCGTACTGATCAATCGCTCCTCCAGCGGTAAAGTCACTGCCACCGCATTGGAACGTCATCTGAACAACAAATACCAATCAGCCGAAGACGAAGTGATTCAATCACGAGACCTGGCAATCTTCCATTCCGGCAAATTGCGGGGCACCGGAATGTTGATTACCGAATACAAAGATGAAGAGAAAAACAAAGACTATATGGTCTGGTTACCCGCGCTGAGAAAGATCAGAAGATTCGCACAACCCCAACACGACGATGCCTGGGGAGGCAGTGTCTTCACATTCGGTGATGTCACCCTGAGAAAACCGGATGATGAGGAGCATGAACTGATCGGTAAGAAAAAACTGCGTACCTGCCTGGGCACCATCGATGACCTCGAAGGCAAGCACTATCGCTACGCCGGGGAACTCCCGGAACGTAGCTGCCGTCATATCAACAAAGAGGTTTACGGTTTAAAGAGCACCACCAGGTTTGACTATTGGTGGTACGACTATCGGATCAGTTACATCGACACCACAAGCTTTGCCGACTATCGCACCCTCTATTTCAAGGATGACGAACTGATCAAAGTCATCGACAGGGACTGGGGACTGGTGGACAGTGACAGGGAGGGCGATCCGCGGGCTCTGTTCTGGAAATACTGGTATGGTCTCGACCTGCGAACCGGCCAGGAAAGTTGGGCGGTGATTCCACAAAAAGTGGTCAGTTACAATAAAAAGCGCAGAAATTCATTCTGGTCTGAAAAGACTTTGCGCAAGATCAAGCGTTGAGGTGTTTTGAGTCTGCAAATAAACGCAATCTCAAGTACGGAGTTAAATCACCTCCGGCAGAGCCGGGAGACTTATTTGGTAATGCCCTCAAAGGGCTTGCAAAGCGTCCAAGGTGCTCACGCCTGAACCAACACTATCGGTCCAACACACCCGAGCTAGGGCCTGTTAACACTAATCCAATAGGCCCTAGAACGAACTCATTGCTTGCGACTTAACATTTTTTAGTCAAATCACACTGCTGCGCACAATAATAACCGCTATCGTTTTTACCACGAAGTGCACGAAGGGACCATACAACTCGTCGCATTAGAAACACCAACCTTCGTGTCCTACGTGGTCATAACGAACAGCCTGAGAAATGCTCAGACTGCTGTCAGGGTAAAACCTATGTTAGTCTCCCGGCACTGCCGGGGGGGTTTACCCATGTCAATCAATTTACCTGGTAAGCTTGTCATTCCTTGATACCTACGCCTCTGGACAATAGCCTCAAGCTGTACCATGTCAGCACGACAATGAAGGCTACGATAATGACCAGCGCGATCCGCACATCGATATCCGATACCCCCAGCAGTCCATAGCGGAAGGTGTTGATCATGTAGAGGACCGGGTTGGCCAGGGAAACCTGCTGCCAGAACTCGGGCAGAAGCTGTATCGAATAGAACACGCCCCCAAGATAGGTCAATGGTGTCAATACAAAGGTGGGGACGATGGCGATATCATCAAAACTCTTGGCGTAGACTGCATTGATGAATCCGGCCAGGGAGAACAGGATTGAAGTCAGTACGAATACCAGTAGGGTCAAGCTGTAACTGTTGATCGTCAAGTCGGTGAAAAACAGTGAGATCCCGGTTACCACCGTGCCCACGATCAACCCCCTGGCCATGCCTCCGGTTACATAACCGGCCAATACAATCCAATTCGGCACCGGTGCGATCAACAGCTCTTCAATGTAGTGCTGAAGCTTGGTACTGAAAAACGAGGAGACCACATTGGCATAGGAGTTCTGTATGACCGACATCAGGATCAGTCCGGGAACGATGAACTCGATATAGCGGTAGCCTTCCATCATTCCGATACGCTCACCAATCAGTTTACCGAAAATAATAAAATAGAGCGTGGTGGTAATGGCCGGCGGCAGAATAGTCTGCACCCAGATCCGGGCAAACCTCAATACCTCTTTGGTGACAATGGTCTGATACGCGATACGCTTTACATGGCCTGAGCTCATGAGCTCTGCTCCTCGCTTTTAGACTGAGCCACCAGATCGATAAACAACTGTTCGAGTCGATTCTGCTTATTGCGCATACTCATGACCGCTATGCCTTGCTGAGTCAGGGATTCGAACAGGCTGTTCATACTCTGCTCACGCTGCACCGTGACTTCAACGGTTTTATCACCGACCAGCTGCAGATTATAGCCCGGCAATTCTGGCGCCATAGTCAGCGGCTTACTGATATCAAGCACGAAATGTTCGGTATTCAGCTGACTGAGCAGATGGGACATACTGGTCTGCTCGACAATCCTGCCGTGATCGATAATGGCAATATTACGACACAGACTTTCCGCCTCTTCCAGGTAGTGGGTGGTGAGGATAATGGTTGTACCCTGACTGTTGATCTGCTTCATGAATTGCCACATGGCACGGCGAATCTCGATATCGACACCGGCCGTGGGCTCATCCAGAATCAGCAGCTTGGGGCGATGCACCAACGCCCTGGCAATCATCAGCCGACGTTTCATACCACCAGACAACCAACGTGCCTGGGTATGCCGTTTATCCCACAGATCGAGTTGACGCAAACTCTCTTCAGCCCGCTGAAAGGCTGCATTTCTGGGAATGCCATAGTAGCCGGCCTGATTCACCAGGATCTCAACCACCGGCTCCCACATATTGAAGTTGAATTCCTGGGGAACCAGCCCAATCATCGATTTGGCTTCGTTCTTCTGCCGATCCAGATCCTTGCCATAGATACTGACCTGTCCGGCGGTTTTGTTAGTCAACGAAGCGATAATACTGATTGCTGTGGATTTACCCGCTCCGTTGGGGCCCAGCAGGGCGAAAAAATCCCCTTCAGCCACATTCAGGCTGATTCCTTTCAATGCCTCAAAACCGTTACGGTAGGTCTTGTGAAGATTTTCGATTACCAGTGCAGACAATGTTTTCGGTCCTACAGACACAGTACGCCAAGCGGAGGAGTATCATACCCCTTTTCGTCCAGCTTTAATGGGGGCAGTCACCGCAAATTGCAACCTTACGGCGCAGAAATAACCATCCAATCTGTCGCATGGATTGATTTGCGCTTTTCAGGGTCGTTTGGATTCGTTTAGCAGGCCCTAGTGAAGACTAGTGGGCCGGCCCGAAGGGAGACCAACTGATCGTTACCTTATTTACCGCGTGGCCCAGCAGCTGCGAAGGTGAGACACAGCTGCCGGCCTAACCCAGCCGACGCTGCATCTCCAGCCACAGGGCCTGATAACAGCTGGCGGCAATGCTTTTCGGTGCGAATGCCTGGACCGGCATGCGGTGGATACCCATTTTTTCCACATCACTGGCATAGGGTATCTGTGCCTTCAACAACTCTCCATGCTCGTCAGGCAGGTTTTTCATCACATCCAGATGCATTCGTTTGCGTCGGTCGACCATGGAGAAGAAAGGCATCAGTTCCAATCCCGTGATCCGATGACCTTCCAGAAAATCGAGCAGTTGCTGGTAGGTGCGCAGCGACAGGGTTGTGGGGATCAAGGGCAACAGCAATCCCTCTGCCGCTCGAAAGATATTCTCTGATACCAGAGAGATACTGGGCGGGCAGTCGAGGAAAACGTAGTCGTAGGCTTGCGACAGTGGTCGCAACAGTTTCAGTAACTGCTTGGTCGGATTCTTCGCCTCTTCCAGCCGCAGATCCATATTCCGATAGGAGAAGTCTGCCGGAAGCATATCCAGATTTTCGAAGTCGGTCGCTTTGACCACTTCATCGAGATCAAGCTTGCCTTTGATCAGACGTTTGTTACTGCCTTTGACTTTGGGTTTGATGCGAAAATAGTAGGTGGCGGCGGCCTGAGGATCCAGGTCCCAGATCAAAGTACGATAGCCTTCAGTGGCGGCCAGATGGGCCAGATTGACTGCGGTGGCCGTCTTGCCCACACCACCTTTGATATTGTAAACACCGAGAATATGCATCAAGCCCCTCCAAACAGTTTTCGAAAGGCCTTTTGATTCCCGTCGCTGCTGAAGGCGGCAAACAGATTGGCAAACTCCTCTCGAGCGTTTGCCTGCCTTTCAAACAGGCGTCCTACCAGTACCCCCATCGCCATCAACGCACTGGCCGGCGCCCCCTCTTTGAGCATTTCGCTGCCAAAATCCTCGAGTGAGTGTGCCTGGACTTCCAGGTCCTGAAACTCTCCCAGATTATCGAGGATCACCTTAAGCGCCTTGATCAACTCCCGAATGGCCGGCTTGGGATAGAGACTCTGAAAAAACTCCATCATATAGCGCAGCTTCTTACAATCCTTGCGCAGATCATGCAACATCTCGGCTGGTGAGTCCGGCGCGATCGCCAAGCCATCCTGCAAGACCCGCGCATAGAGTTTACTGATCCGCTTGTCCGCCAATTTGGCGGTGGCTTTGTTCGCGCTAGGGGCATTCTCCAGATCGACTTTGCTCTCTTCAAGCCACTCCCGCCAGGTTTTGAGCAGTTTGCGGAAATGGGGAGAGTTGAGCTTCCTGACCAGTTTTGCCTGTTCCGTTTTATGGTGATTCAACAGATAGCTGTAGAAAGGATCGAGATCCCCCTGCAGTGCTTCAGGCAGGCTCGCCCGATACTGATCATACTTCAACAGATAGACATCCAGATCACGGGTCGGCCCGGTCACCTGGCCGATCCAGCCGAATCCCCGCTTGAATGGCTCAAGCTGCTGGGGATCAAAAACCCCTTTGATCTGGCTCATCGCAGAGCGGGTACGCCGGGTGGCAACCCGTAGGTCGTGAAGAAACTCACTGTCGAGATCCGCTTTGGTCCCGGCAACGTTGGCCTCCAGGGTATTCAGCAGATCCAACAGGATCTGTCTGGCCGCGCTGTCTGCGCTGGCATAAGGATCCAGTCGATAATTCAACTTGGAGCTGTAGTCTCCCGGCTTGATACCGGCACCCTGCAGTGCATCCTGGTAGAGGCTCTGCCCACAGTTGCGCAGCTTCATCGCCTTCAGGTATTCGACGATCTTCTCGAAATAGCTGAGATAGCCCTTCAGCGGCTTCAACACAATGCGGCCTTCCAACCGACCCGACTGCTTGCCGTCAATGGAGGCATAGCTGTTCTGCTCCAGCACCACTCTCACCACGGTCTTCTCTTCAGAATCGAGCAGCGCCAGTGTCTGCTGCTGCTGTATCACATGGACCTTGGGTTGCAAGACACGCATTTCAAGTACGGATGCCAGCTGATCGGCCAGAGCACCGGCAGGCAGATCTTTGGCAAACCCGGGAGATTGATCGATCACCTGGACGAGTGGTTCCTTACGGCCTTTAATAGAGTGCCAGCAGAGCCGGTTGAGGCTACCCTGCTCCTCGTGTAGCTCACCACCCGCATTCCAGACTCTCCAGTCGAAACTGTCGTAATAAGTCAGTTTCACTTTGGAGGGCACCTCTTCCCGTAAACCATGGGATTCCTTGAAGCTACTCTTCAACTGCTGCAGATCGAAATCGTCCGGTAACAGGTAGGATATCGGGTGTAAGGCCATATTATTGTCTCTATTGCCAAACCATAAAGATTAACTGACCTGCCCTTGTGAAACAAATGTCAAATCAGCTATAGGATTGATCATAGACGAGAAATTCCGGCTTGGTATTGATATTGAGCAATCAAACCGGCTGAGGGGGACTGAGCCCTGCGTCTGCCGGAGCGCCTGAGACTACTCCTCGGCAACACTTTTACTGGCGATCTCAAACACATCCTTAGAGATATCCGTTTGCGCCAATACCCGCTCAAACGCTTTTCGCATCAATTGCTGGCGTGATTCATCATAACGTCGCCAGCGACTCATGATACGCAGCAGGCGGGCAGCGATCTGTGGATTCAGGGTGTCCAAAGTGATCACCTGATCGGTGAGAAACTCATAACCCGAACCATCGGCCGCATGAAAGGCAAAAAGATTGGTCGAGCAGAAAGCACCGATCAGACTGCGTACCTTATTGGGATTGCGGATTGAAAAGGCCGGATGTTCCATCAACGCCTTCACTCCGGAGAGGGTTCCGGGCAGATTGGAGCCGGCCTGAACCGCGAACCACTTATCCATGACCAAGGGATCCTTCCGCCACTTGGCTTCAAAATCGCTCAACGCTCGATCCCGCTCCGGGATATCGCGATTGACCAACCCATGCAGAGCCGCCATCACATCGGTCATGTTATCGGCTGTTTCAAACTGAGCCATGCAGAGTCGGTCGATCTGTGGCGCTTCGAGACTCATCAGATAATTCAGGGCAAGGTTTTTCAGTCGTCTTTGTCCGATCGACGCGGAGGTAATCTCATAAGCATCTGACTGATTCTGTTCATAGACAGCTGCAAAATCATCCCGCAACGCTTCTGCCAGGGCCCGCTTCAGCCATTGGCGGGCCTGATGTACCGCCTCCACATCCACCTGCGTCATCTGATCACCGATGTTCGATTCCGAAGGCAGACTCAGCAATTCACTCAACAGCGCCTTGTCGGCCTGCTGATCGGTCAGCGCCAGACGATACGCCTCAACGAATCCCCCCGGCAATGCCAGCGACAGGCCCTGTTGACAGGCTGCAACCAGTTTCAACAAGGTACGTCTGGCCAGCGTCTGTGCGGCATCCCAACGGTTAAAGTCATCCGACTCCCTTGCCATGAGGAACATCAGCTGATCGTCGCTGTAGTCATACTCCAGCTTAACCGGGGCAGAGAAACCCCGTAGGATCGAAGGCACCGGCTGTTGCACAAGATCATGGAAGGCAAAAGTCTGCGTCGCTTCGGTCAGCTCCAACACCTGCTCCCTGGACGCGCCAGTTGCAGCCGCACTGGTCTTTAGCGGCAGCAACTCTCCCTGACTGTCCAACAGCGCCAGTGCGATGGGTATGTGAAAGGGTTGTTTCTGTTTCTGTCCCGGGGTTTCCGGTGTCGTTTGGCTGAATGTAATTTCCAGTATCCCCTGCTGCTCGTCGTAACTTGTCGACACCCTAACCTGAGGTGTACCGGATTGGCTGTACCAGAGACGAAACTGGCTCAGATCCCGCTCGCTCGCATCCTCCATGCATCTGACGAAATCATCGGTTGTCACCGCCTCACCGTCGTGCCTCTCAAAATAGAGATCCGTTGCCTTGCGATAGGTTTCGGCACCCAATAGATTGGCCTGCATCCTGACCACTTCCGCACCTTTTTCATAGACCGTGACGGTATAGAAGTTGTTGATCTCGATGTAGCTCTCCGGGCGCACCGGATGGGCCATCGGCCCGGCATCCTCGGCAAACTGGTGGCTGCGCAGCAGCCGCACATCCTCAATCCGTTTTACCCCACGGGAGCCCATGTCGGCGGAAAACTCCTGATCCCGGAAGACGGTCAACCCCTCTTTCAAACTGAGCTGAAACCAATCCCGGCAGGTGATGCGGTTGCCGGTCCAGTTATGAAAATACTCATGGGCGATGACCCCCTCGATATGTTGAAAATCACTGTCTGTGGCCGTATCGGGACGGGCAAGCACGTATTTCGAATTAAAGATATTCAGTCCCTTGTTCTCCATCGCCCCCATGTTGAAATCGTTGACAGCGACGATCATGAAGATATCGAGATCGTACTCCCGGCCATACTGCTCCTCATCCCAGGCCATGGCATGTTTTAACGAAACCATTGCATGGTCGCACTTATCGATGTTTTCCGGTTCCACATAGATACGCAGATCGACCTGACGGCCTGAACCGGTGGTATAGCTGTCCTGCTGAAACCTCAGATCGCCGGCAACCAAGGCAAACAGATAACAGGGTTTTGGAAAGGGATCCTCCCAACGAACCAGATGGCGCCCCTCCGGCAGATCCTGCTGATGGACACAGTTACCGTTGGAGAGGAGTACCGGATAGGCCGCTTTATCGGCCATGATGGTTGTTTCGAAGCTGGCCATCACATCGGGTCGGTCGGGAAAATAGGTGATCCGCCTGAATCCTTCCGCCTCACACTGGGTACAGTACATCTTTCCCGACCGATAGAGCCCTTCCAGTGCGGTATTCTCTTGTGGCCTGATCTCTACCTGGGTCGACAGGGTGAATTGCTGTTTAACGTCAGCAATGGTCAGAGTGCGATCATCAAGCTGATAGGCCGCCTCGTTCAACGCTTGGTCATCAATGGCGAGGCGCAGGAGTTTCAACTTCTCACCATCCAGCACCAGTTCCGGGTTTTGCTCAGTCGAGGCAGGATTGCGTCGCATCTTCAGGTGACTGGTTACCAATGTCCTCTCCTGCTGCAGATCGAACTCCAGGGAGACCTGATCAACCAGAAAGTGTGGTGGCTGATAGTCTTTGAGATAGATGGACTTGGCGTTATCTGTTCGCATTGAAATTCCTGTCTGTTGGTCAACAGCCCGACGGTTGACTATTGATCGTTTATCTTGAGCAGTCTACGGCCGCGAGTTGAAAGCAACAATGGCGTTCCGCAATTATCTCATGCCATTCATTATGTGACAGAGCAAATCCTGCTCGGGGCTTCAAATCAGCCCTTGCTTGAGGCGTGGCTCGCCGGGTCTATTATTTCCAAATAGGGCCTGTTAACACTAACCCAATAGCTTGTTGTGACGAACTCAGCAACCCAGCAGATTTCATGGCATATCAACAGATTCAGGCTATCCTCCGGTAGAAGTGTGATCAGCCTGCTGTTAGGATACTACTCCATTATAAAAAACTATTTTTATCGCTATTACAATCAGTTAGCATGAGGAGTCCGTTAATGCCACAAGTCGTCATGTATTCCACAGCGATCTGTCCCTACTGTGTTCGCGCGAAACATCTGTTGGAGAACAAGGGCGTCACCTATGAGGAGATCAGGATCGATCATGATCGGGAAATCATGCAGGAAATGATGCGTCGCAGCAATCGACATACCGTGCCGCAGATCTTCATCGATGACTTTCATGTGGGTGGGTATGACGATCTGGCGTCGATGGAGATCTCTGGGCAGCTCAACCAGCTGCTGGGAATTACGGATGACGAACTTTGATCTAACAGCAAAGGTGCGGCTCGATAAGTGGCTCTGGGCGGCACGTTTTTTCAAGACCCGACAGATCGCGGCTGAAGCGATCAACGGCGGCAAGGTACACCTCAATGGACAACGTACCAAGCCGGGTAAAGAGGTTAAGGCTGGAAGCCACTTGAGAATTCACAAAGGCTCCCTGGAGTGGGATATCCAGGTGAGTGTACCCGCAGACCGAAGACGACCTGCGACCGAGGCCCGACTATTCTATGAAGAGACCCCGGAGAGTGTCGCCAGGCGGGAGAAGGTAATTGAAGTACAACGGTTGGAACGCGCCAGCATGCCGCAGCCAGCTCATGGCAAGCCCTCCAAACGGAATCGACGTATGATTCACCGCTTCACCAATAAATCGGATTAATCATGGACCAGGACGCTTTCCGTCGTACATATCGGGAGATGAACGAGCGTTTCTGTGCCTATGAGAAAAGCCTGCTCTCCCGTCACTGCAATTGCAGCCAGGCGAAAAAGATCTGCATTGCTGAGAGAGAGGGTGTCCACTGTATCTCTGATGAAGCCAACGCCCAATGTCTCGAACTGTTGAAAAATCTGCGTCACCAGGCCCGCTTTGCACTGAAATCAAACAATGATAATGAGGTGCTGCCCCACGGCAAGGCGATGCGTCTCCAGGTGGGTGGTTTACGTGGGCTCTTCTCCGTACTCTATCCGGGCCAGACAACACCGGAAGTCATCGAAGATGTGTTTCAGCTAATCAGTCAGGCCAAGGCTGAATTCAACAGTCTGGAGAATCTGCCTTTCCAGACCCTGATCCAGCATGTCTCCGCCTATCAGGGCCGTCGCCGGCTGAGATAGTTCATACCATCGACTCAAAAAATCTTTGAGTGAATGACTTGTCGGGTTACTGGCCGCGAATGGGCGTCAATTTTCGGCCATTGAGTTTCTGAGTATCCGATGGAACGATGCCAATGGGCCCGATCGAATAAACTGCTGCTGTAGTTACAGTAACAGTTGCAGTCGCTGCTTTATGGGATCGAATACCGGTGCGAGTTTTTTTCGCATCAGACTACCGATCGCATCCGTTTTGCAAAATACCGGACGTACCACACCGTAACCCATACCGGATAGCAGATAGAGGGTACGCAGCTCCTGCTCCCGGCCATCTGTTTCAGTAATACAGGCATCTAATTGCGGATCAACCAGGATGTCGGACTCTTGCTGTAACTGTTGCAGAGTCAGATCCGGATCCCCTTCCGGACGCAGTGCTGAAAAATAGTCCTGCAGAACATCCAGCAGTAGGGTCACCACATCCTGATTGGCCGGCTTCTCCATCACCTTCAGGACAGTTCTTAGAAAACCCTGACCCTGAGGGCTGTTGATGCGTAACATCAGGTGTGCATAGGCATTGCCATGATCAGCCAGATTCTGCCAGGCTGACCTCTCATCCTCAGCGAGCTCCCTGGGCACCGGTAATTGGGGCAGATCATCTGGGATGCTGGCAAGGAATCCCAGATAGTAGGTGGGCTTTCGAGCGCAGCGCCGCCACAGATCCTGTCGCTCATCCTCACTGATCAATCCGGGCTGCAGCACCAGCCGAAGACTCTCGACGATACTCAGAGGCTCTGTCTCGAAAGGCAGGTATTCAATCAGAAAACGGGCCAGTTCGGGCCCCATCCCCCCGCCAGTAACCAGAGAATTCTGCAGCATCCTTCTGGCATTGTCCGGCTCCTGGGAGGTCCACCAGGCACGTCTGGCGACCTCGTTGGTCAGGCCCTTGGCGGAGGTAATAGCGACTACCGCTTCCGGCTCCCCGAGCAACAACAACTGTTCCAGGTTGTCGTCCCGGGTCTGCCCCATGCGGCTCCAGCGTTTGAGATAGATCGGATAGCCCCCGGGTGAACCCAGAACATGGCCTGACAGAGTCTCCCTCAGCTTGCGAAGATAGAGGTCTTCCCGGCAGTTGGGATTCAGTGAAAGGGAGCTTTCACCTTTTTCCGTCAACGCATGCAGGGTCATGGATGCTTCATCAATGCGGATTGCCAGTGGCTTATTCGCCAACAGAACATTCAGACGCAAGGCATCTTCACTTGAAAGATCCATATCGGCAGATGACAGTGGGTTATGACCTACTGTATTGGCTCATTGGGTGATGAGTAGTTGCTATCCTTGGGATTGATAAAGATAAACTGGCTCTCACCATCATCCAGCTCGGCAAAATCCATCGTTGTCTCTTCCAACAATGAATAGTACTCAGGCGTCATGATGATACTGACCCCTTCCGAGTCGAACTGAATATCCTCTTCGCTGGCGTCATCGAATCCCATCAGATAATCAAAGCTGCCGTCTTCCTTCTGCTGTGCTGCGAAGCGTAACGCCATACCTTCCGTACCGCCCAGTTTCGCGGCCTGCACTATCTGCTCAGCTGCTCGAGGTGTAATTTTAAACATCGCTCACCTGTTATTTGCTCTCAAACGTTTTTCACTGACGCTACCAGCGCAAGAAAACGCGCCACCCAATTGTTACCGCCTACGCTGCGTCTGTGGGTATAACTTGCCAGCAGATTTTTATAGACGTAACCATCATTTTTACCATCGATACCATAGCCCCGCTCCACCCGGTAGGCGTAATCATCCTGTTGCGCCTTCAATCCAACCAGGGATGAGTAGTGAAACTCATGGGCAAAGATCTCTTTATGCCCTACTCCGAGGTTTGGCCATGGACTCCTGCCGGTTTCACTCAGCCGCACATAGCCTCTGCCCTGGGGCTTTTCATGCATCACCGTATCGGCTGGTATCACCCCTGCCATTCTACATTTTTTCCCTTGCCAGGACAGACTCCGGGTCAAATAGATTAACCCGCCACATTCAGCATATACGGGCCCACCCCGTTCGATAAAACCAACTATGGCCTGTTGCATATCCGGATTGCTCTCGATCTTTTCCATGGTCGTTTCCGGAAAACCACCACCAAGGAATATACCATCCACATCAGGTAGTTCCCGATCTTTCAGGGTGTTGAATTCAAGCAGCTCCGCACCCAATTCCAGGAACCTGTCCAGGTCATCCGGGTAGTAGAAGCCAAACGCCTCATCCCTGGCCAGACCAATTTTAAGCCCCTGATAAGGCCGATCTGATTTCAATGGATTTTGTGTGGATGCACTGCCAATCGACTCAGCACCATTGGCGATTTCGAGAAAACGATCAAGATCCACATTGGTTTTGGCCGTTTCTGCCAACTTGTTGATGAGCTTTTCCGAGCTCAGCTCTTCATTGCTCGGAATCAGGCCCAGATGGCGTTCGACGATCTGCAGTTCAGGATCCGCCTGTACGGCACCCAATACCGGAATATCCGTGTAGTGCTCCACCACCTGAATCAGTTTTGACTGATGGCGACTGCCACCCACCTGATTGAGAATCACCCCGGCGATCCGTATATTCCGGTCGAATGCCTGATAGCCAAGCAACAGCGGGGCAATACCCCGGGTCATACCCCGACAGTTGATGACCAATACGACCGGAGTCCCGAGATGAACAGCCATCGCTGCGTTACTATTGGAACCGGCCACATCAACGCCGTCATATAATCCTTTGTTTCCCTCGATCAGCACCAGATCGCAATCCTGCTGCTGATTGATATAGCGCTCAGTAATCTCATCCCGACTCTGAGTGTAGAAATCCAGGTTATAGCAAGCTCTGCCTGCCGCCGCACTCAACCAGAGGGGATCGATATAGTCAGGTCCCTTTTTGAAGGGTTGGACCTGCAAGCCCCTATCCACCAGAGCGCGCACAAGTCCAATCGAGAGCGTGGTTTTGCCGGAAGATTTATGGGCGGCTGATATGTAGATTGATGGCACGGCTGATGGGAATGGTTTTCAAGTAAGCTGACTACATCCTACGCTGTAAACAAAAAATCCACCACCGCAAAGCGGTGATGGATCTCTATCAATCCTGTTCGATTTTCGAGGATGAAAGATCGATTAGTCTTCCAGAGTCTCGGGAAAGACCTTGAAAACCCTGGCGCCAACCGCAACCATGGTCAGTGCAACTGCGATACCTGCAACACCGAGTGCTGCTTCAGGCAGGGTAGGCACATAACTCATCACCTGTCCGTCGTAGAAACCGCTCTCCACAACCTCTTTACCCGGGAACAGATTCATCGGATAGGCCTGTCCACCGATCACAATCACATAGATCTGGAAGAAACCACCAATCAGCACCGCAATGGATGCCGCTGCAATTGCCCAGCGGGACTTTTCAAATGCCGGTGAGTAGAGCAGAAACAGCGGAATGATACTGCCGATGAAGATCTGACCGATCCAGAACATCTGGGTATAGATACCACCATCGAGCAGGATAAAGCGCTCGATACCATGATGCTGGGTAATGTAGAGATTGGTCAGATTGTACGCCAGGGTGAAATAAAACACTGCACCAACGAAAACCCCCAACAGGTTTTTCAGTTTGGTCAGACGGAAATCACCCAGTTCACGGTCACCCCAGATATAAGCGGCAATCAGGGTGATGATAAAGAAAGCCAGACCATAGCTGAACGACATGATAACGAACATCGGTGCCATGATCGCTGCATCGTAGGCTTCCCGGGCGACCAGAAAACCGAAGATGGAACCGGTACCGGTGGTCAGCGCAATACGCCAGAAGAAGGCGGCAAAACCGACGGTGCGATTATACTTATTAACGCTGCGGTCGATCATGGTCCACAGATAGATACCGACGATCGCAAAGAAACCGGTGTAGAGAATGACGTTCCAGGCGAATATTGATTTGAAGTTGTACTCGGTCATGGCAACGATCAGACGGTCGGGACGCCCCAGATCAAGTACCAGCACCATCAGGCCGCCTGCCAGCAGACCGATAGCCAGCAAGCCGGAGTAACGACCCAGAGGCTTATACAGCGGACCACCAAAGACTGAGCCGATGGAAGCCACATTCAGCGCTCCGGAAGCGGCGACAATCAGAAAGATGGCGAATACATGAGGCAGTCCCCAGACAATCTGGTTCGACATGCCGGTAACCCAGTGGCCATTGTGCTCCATGTAGTAGGCGGCGCCCAGACCAATCGCGATGATCACGCCCAACAGGGCCAGCCCGGACCAGTATCTTGCCGGCGTGCCACAATAGAGTTCGCGGTAATACATCTTACTCATTTTGAATCCTAGCTCCCCTCAGATTACAGGTTGAGATAACGCACGCCGGTATTCAACTCGAGGTCGGCCCGGATCTGTACTGAGTTGGTGGATTTAAGTGTCTTGCTGATCTCGCTGTTCGGATCATTCAAGTCACCGAAAAGAATGGCGGCGTGGCCCTCTTCGGCACAGGCTTCCTGGCAGGCCGTCTGCATAACCCCATCATCGACACGATGCACACAGAGCGTGCAGGACTCAACGCAGCCTTTACCACGTGGCGCATTGACCGACTGTTCAGTCAGAGCTTCATGGATGAATGACCTGGCTTTATAGGGACAGGCCATCATGCAGTAACGACAACCGATGCAGCGGTGGCGATCCACCAACACAATGCCATCGACACGTTTGAATGAGGCGTTGGTCGGACAGACATCGACACAGGGTGGATGTTCACAATGCTGACACATCATAACCAGGCGGTTTTCACGGCCGGTCTGCTTGTCTTTCAGTTTTACCGGACGAATCCAGACGGCGTCGGTTGCCGGTCTGCCATGGCCTTTCAGACCATGCTCTGTATTACAGGCGTCGACACAGGCACTACAACCGTCAGCACATTTGTTACTGTCGATCAACATGCCCCAACGATGCTTAGCATCGGCTCCTGAAGAAGCCTCATCACTGACAGAAGCAGCATGCAGAATAACGCCAGGGGCGATGGTCATGGCACCGGTTGCAGCAATGGCGCCGCCAATCATCTTGCGGCGATCCATATTCGGCTGGTCACACTTATTACTCATCTTCAGTCTCTCTGAATCCCAGCTGGCAGTTGAATATCAAGGCCTTCATGCGGATCGGAGTCACCACTATGATGTCCTAATTTGGCAGCTCCGGCCTGTGTGTCGGGCGTTGTTCTGTGGCACTGAAAACAGGCAGGGCTCACCGCAACATACTCGTGACAAGCCTGACAAAACTGACCCTCATCGGTTACAGATACCGCCTGACCTTGTGGGTTCTTCGAAGCATGACAGTCGATGCATTCCGACAGACTGTAATCGATGCCACGAATACCATCCAGTACGGTGTCATCTCTGCCATGCTGCAGGTAGTCCATATGATTCCTGCGCATCTGATCCGTTGGTGCCACGCAACTCTTAAGCGAAGCGGCTTCCGAATTTTCGGTCACAAAGCGACTCTCAGCGAACACCTGCATGGCAGGCGCCAAAAGCGCCGCCAGCAGGATCAAGAGAGACCTGTTGCTGATGAGAGAACTACGCATCTCAGCTCCTATTCACCTAACCCCATTTGGATATAACCAGTTGGGCAGACATCGGTACAAACATGACAACCGATACACTTGTTGTAGTCTGTGTCCACATAGCGTCCCGTGGTGGTCTCATTGCGCTTGACACGGAATACCGCATCCTGAGGACAGAAAACCACGCAGTTGTCACACTCGAAACACATGCCGCAGCTCATGCAGCGTTTGGCCTCTTCCTGCACCTGTTCCTGGTTAAGACCATTCATACGCTCTTTGAAGTGGTGTAATACTTCATCAGCGGTAGGAACATCTTCTGAACGCAGCAGACGCGGTGTGAATTCGAAGTGGCCGAGGAACAGATCGTTGGCAGGAATAACCTCCTGACGGGAACGATCCTCATAGTTGTGGACAGCAAATTTCGCAGAGTTGGTACCACGCAGATCACCTTCATTCTTATCGAAGGCTTCGGGCGCCATATCGGCCTCTTTCAGCTTATCCAGCAGGTCGAAGTGGTGTACATCTACCTTGGGACGCTTGGCCATCGTTTTCTTAGTCATATAGGCATCGATGCTTTCGCAGGCAATGGATGCCTGACCAATCGCGGTGGTCAGCAGATGAGGACGAACGATATCACCAGCGACGAAGTGACCCTCTTTACCGGGTACCTGATAGAACTTGTCCGCATCGATCAGGTTACGATCATTGGCCATATCTTCCAGGCCATCCATATCGGCACTCTGGCCAATCGCGGATACGATCAGGTCAGCTTCCAGTACACGTTCGGTACCTTCAGTTGGAACCGGGGTCATACCGTCCATTGTACAATCACAAACCTTCAGTCCGGTCGCACGACCGTCAGCACCGAGAATCACTTCCAGAGGCATCACACCATCCAGAATCTCACAGCCTTCATGCAGTGCATCGTGAATCTCGTGCTGTGCAGCAAACATCTTGTCCTTGGTGAACAGAGAGGTCAATGTGGCGTTGGCAGGTGCTGCCCCATCGGCCAGTGCATCATCCTGATTCATCGTGATATCGAGAACCACATCTTCAGGTTTACCAGCCGCGTCATTGGTGCCGAGACGTCGGGCGACTGAAATTACGTCGATGGAGGTATCACCACCACCGATACAGACCACGTTCTTCGCAGTGACCTTCATGCGACCCTCGTTGAAGGCCTTGAGGAAGGCGACACCTGAGACACAGTTTGGTGTACCGACCCAGCCATCAACCGGCAGATCACGACCATTCTGGCAACCCAGTGCCCAAAGAATGGCATCGTACTCTTTTTCGAGATCAGCAACCGGAACATCGGAACCGATTTTGACGCCGGTACGGGTCTCTACGCCCATATCCAAAATACGCTGAATCTCAGCCTGCAGCTTATCGCGCGGAATACGATAGTTGGGGATGCCGTAACGCATCATACCGCCAAGTTCAGGATCTTTTTCAAATACGGTAACCCCGTGACCCATTTTACGCAGCTGGAAGGCAGCAGCCATACCAGCCGGTCCACCACCGATTACCGCGACTTTTTTACCGGTATCGGCGCCAGGGGTAAATTTGAAACCTTTCTCGATGGCGGTATCACCGATGTACTGCTCAACCGAGTTGATGCCGACGAAGTCTTCAACCTCGTTACGGTTACAGCCATCCTGACAGGGTGCCGGACAGACACGGCCCATCATGGAAGGAAAAGGGTTGGCCTCGACAGCACGCTCGAACGCATACTGTTCCCACTCCATACCTTCGGAAGGTTTTTCCTGCTCACGTACGATCGCCAGCCAGCCACGGATGTCGTGACCAGACGGACAGCCACCCTGACAGGGAGGCGTACGGTTGATATAGGTAGGGCACTTGTAGGATGTATCTTCCTGGAAGATCTTATCACCCCAATCATCCCACTCATTGTCGCCGTCTTCAAAACGACGCCAAGTAACGTCTTCTTTCATCTCTTCGCTAGGAGTTGCCATATTCAGTCTCCTTATAGAACTTATCTTGGTCGTGCCCTACACAGGGTAGGAATCTATGTTGCGCTAGTTAATCGTATCTTTAATCATCATCATCTTCGCCATAGCCCGGAGCTTCCTCGGGCGGCGTTTTTCTGTTCAACACAATGGCATTACTGACCAATTGGTGAACACTGACGACCTGAAACATATCCATACCGTAGTAAGGTAATACCTTGGTGAACTGACTCTTGCAGATGGCGCAAATCGCAGCCAAATGGGTAACACCTTTCTCTTCCATGACATTTTTGAAGGCGCTCATCCGAGGCTTCGCCCCTTTGACGCGCACTTCCATCAAATCATCGGTCAGCAGACCACCACCACCGCCGCAGCAGAAGGTGCGCTCATGGATGGTGTCCCACTCCATGTCGTGGTAGTTGTTGACGACTGCCTTGATGACTTTACGGGGAATCTCAAACTGGCCGCCCGGTGTGTCGCCCATACGGGAAGCACGGGCCACGTTGCATGAATCATGGAAGGTGATCGACATGTCATCATTTTCCGACTTGTCGAACTCCAGGGTACCCTTTTCGATCTCATTCAGGGTGAATTCGCAGATATGCTGCGGGACCGGATAGTCCGGATCGAGGAAATCGAATGGACCGGCCAGGGTGTTGAGGAAACTGTAGGCGATACGCCAGGCGTGACCACACTCACCGAATACGATGCGTTTAACGCCAAGCTCCAAAGCCGCTTCACGGATTCTCAATGACACCCGGCGCATATTTTCATAGCTGCCGATGAACATGCCGAAGTTACCGGCTTCTGAAGCTTTGGTGCTCAATGTCCAGCTGACACCGGCTTCATGGAAAACCTTTCCGTAACCGATCAAGCCATCCACATGGGGCTCGGCAAAGAAGTCAGCTGAAGGGGTAACCAGAAGAATGTCGGCGCCTTTCACATCAAGCGGATATTTAACGGCGACTTCATCCTCTTCGTAAACATCTTCCTCCAAACCTTCAAGGGTGTCGAGGATAGCAGGTCCGGGCAGGCCCAGGTTGTTACCGATCTTGTGTACCTTACCGATGATCTCGTTACAGTACTTCTGACCGACACCGATGGAATCGAGAATCTCTCTGGCAGCCATGGAGATCTCGGCAGTATCGATGCCATATGGACAGAACACTGAGCAACGTCGGCACTGTGAACACTGGTGAAAATAGCTGTACCAATCGTCGATGATCTCTTCGCTCAAATCGACAGCGCCGACAAGTTTCGGAAAGTACTTTCCGGCGAAGGTGAAGTAGCGACGATAGACTTTACGCAGCAGGTCCTGACGACCCACAGGCATATTCTTGGGATCCTGGGTACCGAGAAAATAGTGGCATTTATCCGTACAGGAACCACATTTCACACAGGCATCCATGAAAACCTGGAATGAGCGATAGCGGCTCAGCAGATCGCCCATCTTGTCGATAGCGACCTCTTTCCAGTTCTCTACTTTCTCACCGGGAAATCCCAAATCTGTCTGATGTTCAGGTTTGGCCACAAAGCAAGTGATATGCTCCATGGTACCTTCGACCAATTCAGGAACTTCGATGTGTTCACTCAGTTCCGGTGTTTCGAATTCAGCTCCAGCCATTAGTAATCCTCATCGGCCAAGCGTGGACTTAAGACTCTTCAAACTTTCTGGCCCACTCGACCAAGTGACGACGCTCACGCGGATTGTCCACTTGATTACGGGTTGGGCTGAAGAAGACCCCGGGGATATGCAGCAGCTTGCTGAATGGCAGCAAGATCATCAGCACAGCAACCAGAGTCAAATGTATCAACAGGATCGGATCCATCGGCAGCTCACCACCGCTTAAGGTCCAGAATCCGATAAAAAATTGCTTCACTGCCACCACATCGGTGTGGATGACAAATGTCATCATGGCGCCGCTCATGCCGATCGTCAGCAGAATCAACAACCAAAGGTAGTCGGATGGCGCTGAGATGTAGCGAACCCGGTCAACGAAAATGCGTCGAACCAGCAGACCCGCCAGACCTGCCACCATGGCAAAGGCAGCATACTTACCGAAGGGCTGTATCAACTGGATAGGCAGCCATACAGGATCGATGAAGTAGCGCACATGTCTCAGCAGGACCAGGAAAAGGCCCATGTGGAACATCCAGGAAAATATCCAGGTCCACTTAGTGCTCTTGAACAGACTTTCAAAGAGTACAACTTCGCGAAACAGTCTGAATACAACCCCGGTCTGAGTCACAGGCGCCGGAGTCGTGGGAATCTTTAGTGGTGCAGGTGTCTTGGCATACTGGACGATTTTTCTCGTCAAGCCAATTACCAGAACGATGGTCGCTACGATAAACAGCAACGCGTAGACAGATGACATGTTCCTGCGTTCCTCTAGTGTTGGTCTGATTCACCGGCGGATGAATGTCGCCATTCACCCGCCTAGTGTATAGGTCTCTTAGATACAGCCAGTAGGCTTAGGCAGACCGGCGAAACGGCAAGCCTGCTTACCAGGACCATATGGGAAAAGGGCATACAGATATTTAGAGTTGCCTTTCTCCTTACCCAGTTTCTTACCAACAGCCTTGGTCAGAACGCGAACGGCAGGAGCAATCTGGTACTCTTCATAGTACTCACGCAGGAAGTTGATGATCTCCCAATGCTCACTGGTCAGCTCGAGGTCATCCTCTGCCGCCATAACTTCAGCAACAGCAGGCTCCCATTCGCCCAAGTTGGTCAGGTAACCCTCTTCATCAGTTTCGAAGGTCTTACCGTTTGCTTCGATAGCCATATTTTCTCTCCAAATTACGTTACAGAGTTGTTCAGTAAACTAATCAGACCCAAGCCTGTACTTTGTCGTTCTCGGCCGCGAGGGCGACAAACTTGGGATAGTCCACGATTTCGATACCATCAACGACCTTGTCTTCAGCGACACCGCGCGCTTTCAGGTCGGGGCCCAGCACATAGAAGCTGACACCGCTTGCCGCAGCAATCTTGTCAGCAATCGCTGTGCCCTTGATCGCACCATAGATACCATCTTCATACATCAGCACGGCGCTGCCCTGTTTGGCGTAGGCCAGACAGCTGTCCATGGAAGACTTCTCGAAGGGTGATTTATTGACTGTGTGTAGCGTGCTCATATTCAATACTCCGGATTAGAAGCTAAACATGACATCTTGTTCTTCCATGATGTCAGCCAGTTCAGCACGACTCACAACTTTGATTGAATCCTTCTCGGCCCAATCATCGTCTTCGTCCTCATAGGTGAGCGGCATCAGATCATCGAGCGTTAAACCACGCTCTTCCAGAGACTCTTTCTCGACGAAAAGCTTGGTCACATCGTAGTCACCCAGTGCCTGATAGGTGGGGGAGAAATTCTTCATATCCACCTCAGCGGTGTCCTGCCCCTTAACCAACTGAAACACACCATCATCCAGGAAAGCCAAACTTACATCCTGGTCAAACGCTGCCCCGATCAACACAACTTCCAGTGACTCCCAGGCGTAGATGGTGCCATAGGGTGCACGGCGGTTGAGGTACATGAATTTTTTTATCTGCTCAGACATGATCAACCTCTATGCTTTAATCACCGAAAACCACCAGTCGTTCGGACTGAATGCCCGCTTCGACCAGTTGCCCGAGACCGGAGATACGAAAATTGTCAGCGATATTTTCAGCGTCCTTTCCGTTACGCTGCATCTCGCCTTCATCAACGATGCCTCGACGCTGGGCTGCTGCCACGCAGACAACCATGTCGAGATCGTATTTTTTCGCCAGTTCCGACCACCGGTTGACGATATTACGATCGTCCTGTGGCGGGGTTGTTAGTTTGGTACCGTTATTCACACCGTCGTGATAGAAAAAGACACGCATCACTTCGTGCCCGCCTTCCAGCGCGGCTTTGGTGAACTGGTACGCTGAGTCCGTAGCCTGATGTTGGTACGGACCTTCGTTTACCTGAATCGCAAATTTCATCAGTATGACCTTCCTGTTAATCGCCTATACAACTGCAACCGTTATTAGAAACGGATGTGAGCAGAGGCATTCAGGTTGCTACGACCACCACGCCAGTTATCGATGTGATACTTGGTGAAAGGCAGACCGGTCTTTTCGAAGAATTTCGGCCAACCGATACGATCAGCCCACTCACCGATGCGCTCCCAATCCTTGGCGTCTTCTTTATAAGCGCTGAGGATCTGCTTGACGACGGTGGAAACCTCCGGCCAACGTGGGGGGTTGTTCGGTACACCGGCAGCAACCAGTTTATGGAAGGTCGGCTTGGAACGGGCATTGGAGTTCTTACCACCCACCCAGATTGCGAACTTGGAGTGCTCTGGATCGTTGATCTGCATCGGCGGACATGGCGGAAAGCAGGCGCCACAGCAGATACATTTCTTTTCGTCGACTTCCAGAGAAGGCTTACCGTTAACCATTGCAGGACGGATCGCAGCAACCGGACAACGAGCAACAACCGAAGGACGCTCACAAACATTGGCCACCTGGCTGTGGTCAATCTTAGGCGGCTTGGTGTGCTGGATGTTGATTGCGATATCGCCCTGGCCACCACAGTTGATCTGGCAGCAAGAGGTGGTGATACGTACACGGTTGGGCATCTCTTCCTTTACGAAATCGTCGTAGAGGTCATCCATCAGTGCTTTAACAGCACCGGATGCGTCGGTACCCGGGATGTCGCAGTGCAACCAACCCTGGGTGTGAGAGATCATGGAGACCGAAGGACCGGTACCACCGATCGGAAAACCTTCCGCATTCAGCTTGTCGATCAGTGGTTGAACCTTGGATTCATCACCGACCATGTACTCGATATTGGAACGGATGGTGAAGCGGACGTAGCCTTCAGCAAACTCATCAGCAATATCCATCAACTTACGAATGGTGTAGAGGTCCATCTGACGCTGAGTACCGGCACGCACTGTCCAGATACTGTCACCACTCTTGGCAACGTGACGAAGGACACCAGGACGCAGGCGCTCATGCCAGGCCCATTCGCCATAGTTCTTCTTCAGGACGGGGTGCAAGTAGGGCTCCATCTCCGGGACGCCACTCTCAATCGGCATACGAGGTTCCGACATACCTACCTCCAAAAAAATAGGGTAATTGATTCGTTTTAAGGGGCATTCGGGCGTACCCGATGCCCCCCTTTCAACCTGCTGTCAATCAGCAGAAGATAGAATTATTGCGCTTTGCGTTCAGCCCACTTGCTCGCTTCTTCATCCCAACCATCCATGCGGACATAAGGATTCATACGCGGACGCTCGATCATGTTCGGATCGATCTCCAGGCCGACGCCTTCGAGGAAGTTGACCAGACCGATACGCTCGATCATCTCACCGGTACGCTCGTGCTCCAGCGCATTCTCTGCGAAGAAATCGAGGATCTCGGTAGCCAGCTCCTCCAGGGTTTCAAAGTCCTCATCAGACTCAAGCTTCATGAAAGGCACGATAACAGTACCCATCAGGTCGCCGATCTTCAGAGTACGTTTACCGCCGCACAGCAGGGTAACGCCTTTGTCGTCGCCGGGAGAGAGCGCTTTGTTCATCACGTTGATACAGTGCATGCAACGGACGCAGGAGGGGTTGTCCACCGCCAGGGTGTCGTCATCATTCAATGACAGTGCCTGGGTTGGGCAACGGGTGATCACATTGTCGATGACATACTTGCGACCTTTCTCAGCGACGAAGCTTTTCACTTCGTCCTGATCGACTTTCATGTCATCGCGCCAGGTACCGATGGTAGCCAGGTCAGCGCGCTGTACAGAGTTCATGCAGTCATTCGGGCAACCGGAGACTTTATATTTGAACTTGTAGGGCAGCGCCGGACGGTGCATATCGTCAAGGGCGTTGTTGACCAGCATGCGCATGGTACGACCCTCGTCGAAGCAGGAGTTTTCGCAACGTGCTGCACCAACACAGGACATACCGGTACGTACCGCAGGACCGGCACCACCGAGATCAAAACCCATTTCGTTGATCTCATCGAATGCAGGCTGAACATTGTCAGTGGAACAACCCTGGAACATGATGTCGCCAGACTGACCATGGAACGCAATCAAACCGGAACCGTACTTTTCCCAGATATCGCAGAATTTGCGAATGGTGTCGGTGTCATAGTGCATGCCTGGAGGAGGCATAACACGCAGGGTGTGGAATTCCGCAGCGGCAGGGAATAGAGCCTGGCCGTCATCACCCTTCAATTCGGTAAAACGGGGAATGATACCACCGCCGTAGCCGATAACGCCCACAGTACCACCTTTCCAGTAGCCTTTGCGGGTTTCGTAAGAAGTCTCCAGCTGACCAAGTAGGTCAACCATCATATCGTTGTCTTTGGCGAGGCGCTTGAGGCCGGTAACGAATGAGGGCCAAGGGCCACTCTCCAGCTGATCAAGCATGGGGGTATCATGCATCTGTTTTGCCATCACTGTTTCTCCCAATGGTCGTTTATCGAGGTCGTCAGCATTTTGCACATCCTAATTATTCTTGGCTGAAAACCAAGTTGTAGAATCTGGCCACCGACCCGCAATCTTAACCTCACAGGCAGGGCCTGCTTCTACTGGGCAGCAAGTTTAGAGTTTCCTAATGCTGACCCATATCCTTCCGATGGGAGAGACAGGGATAGAAACATCTATCCCAAATGGGATATATAATCGCTGTTCAACAGCCATATTTTAAACACTATTACCGGTATAACTACTGCAATCACAGCGAGTTATAAACCATTCCCAATTTACTCAATTAAGTGAATATCCCATTTTTTCTGCAAGGGAGAGATTTGCACGATTTAACTGCAGATAGGACTTGAACCCAGCTTAAGCATATTGTTCAATAGTAATATCCTAGCGTTTTACTAAGTATTTAAACAGGCAAATAAAGTATGCTGTACCTGAGCGAGATCATGATGCAACATCCAGAGGTTGATAATTTTGAGCAACTGCTGAATGTTGTCAAAGAGCGTTCGAAAACGGAGGTATTCTTCCGTATCGACGTCAAACCACCCTTTGCGGATACCCCGGACAATTGGGAAGATCGCCTTGAAGCGGCCTTTACCTAGGCTCCAGGGTAAGCAAAGGCAAAAATAGTAATCAGGGTAGAGATCTGTGAAGTATTTGGAATCAGAAACTTTTCTCGGAGACAGCGAAAGTGCTGAAGATGCTGTCAAATCAAGCAAGCTTCTCGAAGTAAAGCTGCAGGAGCTCCGTCAACAACTGGAGGCGCTCGATACAGACAGCGCCTCTGAGCAGCGCCTCTCAATGGAGATTGAGAGCTGCTATATCCTGCTCGATCTGGACCGCAACGATGAAGCCTGGCAAATCGCCAAGAGCGTGTTTGACAGGGCGCTTGACTCAGAAAGCTGGCTGGCTGCGGTGGAGGCTTGTGATGTGCTTTATCAGGCGGAGAAGGAAGATGGTGCCAAAGCACTGGCTCACGGCATCTGGCTGGGGGTCACTTTTCCCATCGATCCTGAACTCAGTGTCGCCATGCTGCAACATCTGATCGACGAAACGCCGGATAACTCGGATGGTGCTGCGGTGGCAGCGGCAACCGCCTGCTACATCGTCGATCTGCGTGCCGAGGGTCAGGCCCAGGAAGACCTCAGGTTTTTCACCAACCAATTGATGGGCCAGGTTGCCAGACGCCATAGCCAGGTGGAAGAGCAGGAGATTTTCGATTTCTGGGTGGAACGCATGGAACTGGACGATCCCGCCAAATTCCTGCCCCGTTTGGCAACGGTGCTCGAGGTGATCGTTGACGGGGAGTGGTGGTACGACCGGGAAGCGCTGCGCAGCAAAATCCCCGCAGTAGCCTGATCTGGAGTTGAATATGTTCTGGCAAGAAGAGGAAGATGAGGAGCGTTTTGTAGTCCCGGACAATGTGCTGGATCTACTGTTTAAAATCAAATGCGCCACCCTACCCATCGACCACGCCTGGGCCCTGGCACAGGCGATCCAGCAGGCATTGCCCTGGTTTGCCGATGAACCCAATACCGGCCTGCATCTGATCTACGGGGCGGATTCAGGTAACGGCTGGGAGCGCCCCTCGGGCAGTGACCAATTACTCTATCTGTCGAGACGTACGCCGCTGATACTACGTCTACCCAACCGTCGAGTTGAGGACGCGGGCGCACTGACCGGCAAGATCCTGGATATCGATGGACACAGTCTGGAAGTGGGAAAAAGTCATACCCGTCTGCTGGGTATGACGACCACCCTCTATTGCCGCCATTTGATCGCTGCGGAGAATCAGTCGGAAGATGAGTTTCTGCACCACTCCGTCGAACAACTGAAAGCACTTAAGTTGAGGTTTAACAAGGTGCTTTGCGGCAAAGGCGAGCAGTTTGAGACGCCGGACGGCGCACTGATGACAAAAAGCCTGATGGTGGCTGGCCTACCCCTGGACGATGCCGTCACACTGCAGGAGGAGGGACTGGGCCCACTGCGTACTCGCGGCTTTGGCTTGTTTAATCCACACAAGACTGTTTAAGATTACAGGCTGCAAATTCACCGGTCAGCAGGGTTTCTATCGAGACACCAACCCTGGAAGATGATCCAGGCGCTGATCGGAACAGAGAATTCCAAAAGCAAAATTTGATTTAACGGGATAGCGTGTCTCGTGATTTAGTTAGGAGAGATCAATGTCATATGAAGTAAACGGTAATACAGTCGAAGCTGATGCGAACGGTTATCTGGTCAATCTGACCGATTGGAGTGAAGATGTGGCCAAGGCCATTGCTGAGCAAGAAGGAGTGAGCCTGTCTGAAAAGGCATGGGAAATCATCAACTTCCTGCGCGATGAATATATTAATAACAGTGGCAATCAGCCTAACGAACGTAATATGGTCAAGCACTTCAAAGGCGTCTGGACCGATGAGGGCAAGGTGGATGCGAAAGCACTCTATATCCACTTCCCCAAAGGTCCGGCAAAGCAGGCAAGTAAAATTGCCGGCCTGCCAGAAACCAAGCGCAAGGGCGGTTATTAAGCCGATCGGCTAAGTTACTGACGCTTACCAGGGTAAGGATCACCCTTACCCTGGTAAGCTAGTCACCCCACAATAATCAAACATCACTCCACATCCGCAGCAGATTGGCATAGGACTTATCCACCAATCCGGTAGTCGACTCTTCAGGACGATTTATCAAGAGATCCTCCCGCGCCTGATCAAGTTCGAAAAGCAGCTCTCGCCGCGCTGGATCGCGCACATAACTCTGTATCCAGGCTAGTGCCACCAACCTTTCACCCCGGGTCACCTCGGCAACATGATGCAGACTTGACGAGGGATAGATCACCGCACTGCCCGCCGCCAGCTTGACCTTCTTTTCGCCGAATGTGGTGCGGATCACCAGCTCGCCCCCTTCGTATGTTTCTGGCTCCCGAAGGAAAATGGTCATCGAGATATCGCTGCGAAATCGCTGACCACTCAACCCCATGATGGGATCATCCACATGATCACCATAGGTCATCCCCGAATGGTATCGGGCGAAGATCGGATCAGCCATCCGGAAAGGGAGAACCGCTGAACGAAAGGTACCATTCTGCCCCATGGCACTGGTCAGAATCCGAATCAACAATTCCATCTGTTTTGGTGAACCTTTCAGTTCCTGGTTGTTTTTGACTTTCTGTGCGGCCATACCGGCCGTCAGCTTGCCATCGACAAACTCCGCATCGGCCAGTATCTGATCGATCTTCTGTAACAGTGCTGAGTCGAGTAGACCTTCAATTTCCAACAACATCAGAAACTCCTATAGTGATTCCAGAGCCGTTTGCATCGCTTGTTCGTCGACCGGAAATGTCAGCACCGCATGCACCGCATAACGGGATTTGACCTCCTCCAGTCGCTGTAAATATTTAGCGTCGATCAGCACAACGATACCAGCTTCGATATCGTAACGTTGCAGGGTTGCCAACAGGGATTCCAGATTACTCATACGATCCCTGAACTGCGGATCGGAATAGAACTCTGCAACAACCACCTGAGGACGATGCTTCTTAAGCCAGGATTGGGCCTTGCGCACCGAGTTGACCATCTCCACCTTGAAGTTCAGACGTTGATAGAGCGGTATGAAATTCGGGTAACCACCCAATTCAACCACGGCGAGTAATTCCTGATCTTCCATACGCTTGATTTTACCTTTCGAAGACCTGATTATAATCCCCTCGGACGAATTGAACGCCGAGGCTCTCTGTTTTGGATCTTAGTATTTTGTAAACCGTCGATCTGTACCATGCAACTAAATCTTATTATCGATGACTGGTCAATGAACCTTGAAATACCTGATGGCTATATTGACGCCATGAATGAGTCTTTCGAAAAAATGGATCAGGATATGAACAAGGGCTGGCAAATTGGCCAGAAGTGGGTAAAAAATCCGGACAATACCCAGCGCTGCCAATTGGTTGCAGGAAAACTGCTCACCGCCCTGGAGACCGACAATGAACAGTTGGCATTGATGATGGGGGCTTATATCGTCTCCCGTATGCAGGGTGTCAGGCAGGTGGTCATCGATAACACCGGGGAGCCGGAAGAGACCTCATTCCAGTAATCCATCAATCTTGCGATCAGGATCAATCACTCGATTGGCCATCGATCCAGTCTCACACCAGATTGACAGCACCAATCGACATAAACTCGGTTACAAAACCGCATGCTATTGAAGTGTAAAATCTGTCAAACCGGTTCGGTCTCTCCCTACGGACTGTCGGATTTGATCAGCGACTGCCTCTGATAAGTAAGAGTGAACGCGTTAACAAACCTGCCCCTTTGCCGAATTTGCTTTCAAATGCCTCAAGTTCAAGTTTGGTATGCGTCCGAAACCTGTGTTTTTTCAGAGAGGAGCGGGCAGCATCTTCCCAGTTTTGAGAAAAGAACATCGCCTTGGCATCCATGAATTGCATTGTGGTACTCCCTGTCGTTGTTCTCAATCTCGATTGACTGGAATTTCAGAGTTGTCAGAGGAAAAACATCAGCTGCTTTTCGCAAGCGATAGAGGCAGAAAATCAACCAATGACACTATCTGAATTCACAGCTTAAGAGCATAGACCAACCAGGCCGAGTACCCCCTGAAATTAAAGACTTTTTACATGATCACTGTTATCTGACCACCTACAAACCATAGCGTTGGCCAGCCTGTCCCGCTTTGTCGGAACGGGCCTGAAAAACCTTGATGGCCGGTTGATTGTTGTTCTTTATCGCCAGATCCTCAGCACGCATGCCACGACTGTTTTTCCTCTCGGTATCGGCTCCATGATGGATCAAGCGATCAACAACAGGCCCATGGTGGTTATACTGAGCAGCGATCATCAGAGCATCTTCACCGTTGTTCACCAGCTGATTGATATCCGCCCCCAGATCGATCAGTTTATCGATCACCGCCGGATTCGAGCTGTAACCCGCCGCACCGGTCAATGGAGTACCTTTGAAAATTGAATCGGCCTCATTGACCTCCGCACCACGCGCCACCAACGCCTCGATGATCTGCGGATCCTCCACAGCCATTGCCGCCCACATCAGCACACCACCATTTTTATTGCCTGGTTCCAAAGCCTCATCGGGCACCTCGGCAACGGACTGAAGCGTTGCATCGGCCCAGTACTCCTGAGTACTGAATTTTCGATGTGGATTGGAAACTTTCAGATAAACCGCAAACAGTATGACTACTGCCAATGCGATCAGTAATTTTGGATTGACCTGACTCATGCTGCTCCCTTTTAACACTATCCTGCTTAATTTAATCAACCTTGGATTGCATCTACCCCGCTATGATCAATACAAAACGATCTGAAATCGATGCAGTCCAGGTAGTAAAGATATATACAATGAAATTCGGAATGACTTGGGAAATTAACACCTCAATCAGCATGACCTGATTCACAAGTTTCATAAAACATGACGACCCAGCTCAACACACAACAGATTCTGCACAGCTGAAGTGTCTATTGCTTATTTCAGAAAATACTCTCTTCCACCATCTGTTTGACCGCTGAGCGGGTATCGACCGGTCGACTCCGGTAACAGTCGAGCAGTCGGGTCGCCAATCCAGACCAGTGGGCCTGTCCATCGGATACCAGCTGATAGAAACGTTGCCAGTCTCTATCCTGATACCAGCCTTCATAGGCTGAGATCAACGCCGGGAAGAGAGATTTACGCATCCCGGTCAACCCGCCGATATAGAAATGCAGAGAGGCTTCATCCTCATCTTCCAGCAATTGAGGCAGTGTCACCTGACAATCGGCCCAATGATCCCTGACTGCACGAACCATCAGCTCGGCAGCGGAATGACCGAGCTCCAGAACCATCTCATTCCACTGATCCCCCAGTATCCGTCCCGCCTGATACTCTCCCTTCTCATGCAGCAAGACGGCCGCCAGCTCTTTTTCCACCATCAGATCAAGGGAGCTTTGAAGCTGATTTTCAAAATCGTAGTGAGAGAAGGCTCGCCCCAGGGCATTATCAGCCTGCTGCCATCGCCAATTCTCAAACTTCTCCCACAGCAGCCGGCGAAAGGACTCCCGTCTGATATAGATGCGTCCCCCCTGATTCATCGCCGCTGGTGCGGATAAATCTCTGGCGAGCTCACGTCCGGCAACCCAGACCGAGATACCCTCCGGCTCTTCACGACGTTCCAGGTGCCCAAGAAAAAACAGCGGTTTGTTTTTCGCACCATAGCCCGCGCTGTAGACCAGCCCCAAGGGTTCAAGTGATTGGTTGATGGCTTCCACATCGAAAGGATCGTAGACTTGGCCATCAATCGGCAGGGAGTCGAAGTTGTCATCCACCAGGGACTCCCAGAGCGCTTCCCGCGCTGTAAGCCAATCGCCGACGGATTCATTGGCCAGAGAGGTCTCGTAGTCGAGTCCGTTCTCCCAGCGGTAGTACTCCCGCATCTTTAAAAGGTAGGTACAGAGACCATAATCGGTGCCATGACGGGCATCAGAGATATGGCAATTACGTTGTACCGTGCAACAGAGTTGCCTGAGTGTACCTTTCATCGAGTCACCTTCTTAGGGCCTGTTAACAATCCTATATTTTAGAATCTCTTTTACCACCCCCGAGTAATCAGGGTAATACAGACTTGCCGAATGACCACAACCACTTGTTTTTTATACTATATTTGAAATTACTCCTGGACGCTCGGAAGTTCGTAGACAAGCAGTTCACGCAACATGGCTGTGGCATAACAACCGGCTGGCAGAAAAAACCTCAGCTCCAGATCCCCCTCCTCAAGAAACTGCCACTCCAAGCCGTTCAGAGCGACTCTCATCGGCCTCCGCTCCTGCTGTAATCCTACATGCTCCAGACCATTTCGCCACAGCTCGAAGGGGGCCAGCACCTGCCCTTCCAAACTCTCTGCCGCCTGTTTGACCAGACTCCGGCCACGCCCCCAGAGCGGACCGGTCGGATGTATATCCAGTGATGCACAGCGGCTGACCAACCGATCGGGCTGCTCTTCATGGTCTGCAAAACCGCCCCGACTACCATCCAGTTGAAAATAGTCACCTGGTATCGGACTGTTCCAGTTTCCCTGTTCGATTCGGGCAGCCAGAATCTGGTTAAACAGCTGCGACCTGGCCGCTGAGATAATCAGCCCGCGTAACGATCGATTGAGTCGCGGCCTGGATGGCGAAAACAGGAGATTCGCCTGATCCAGGTTACTGTAATCATGGCCAAAGCGCTGCTCTCCAAAGTAGTTGGGCATTCCGGCTTCCTGCAGCTGCTGGAGACGCTTTTCAATAGCCTGTTGCAATCCAGTGAGTTGCCGGACTCTGAGTACGAAACGGTTACCCCGCAGGTTTCCCCGACGCAGCTTCTTTCTGTGCCGATGAACCGCCAGCACCTCGATCAGATCGTCATCCAGGGCCTGCCAATCCGGCTCAGGTCGACCCGCCATACCCAGGGAGAACCACTGAGTGGTCACGGCGTGACGGTCTTTCAGACCAGCGAAACCCACATCCCTTCTGTCGATCCCGGCCAGTCGCGCCAGCTGCCCGGCAAGCCACTGGGTATTGGTCTCTCTTTTTCTGATCTGAACCAGCAGGTGTTCCCCCTCATCGTCCGGCAGGAAACCAAGCTCTTCATCCACCTGAAAATCATCTGCGCAGGATCTGATCACACCATCGCCAACGGGACTGCCATGGGCGTAGGGCATCTGCGCCAGGGTTATCCAGGATTGATCGTTCACTGGATCTTTTCCACCAACAATACTGTGGCCAGTGCAGCAATGCCCTCCCCCCGACCGGTAAAACCCATACCCTCGGTGGTGGTGGCCTTGATGTTGACCCGATCGAGATTGGTTTGCAGATCCCCGGCCAGTAGCGACCTCATATCATCGATATAGGGTGCCAGCTTGGGTTTCTGAGCGATAATAGTCATATCCGCATTGGCAAGCTTGAGGCCCAACTCACGCAGCTTCTGCATGACCTGACGAAGCAGTTCCCGACTGTCAATGCCCGCATAGGCTGGATCGTTATCGGGAAAATGCCGCCCGATGTCACCCAGGGCAGCCGCACCAAGGAGAGCATCGCAAAGCGCATGAATCAGCACATCCCCATCGGAATGGGCCTTCAGGCCCTGATCGTGTGGCACCTCGACCCCACCGAGCACCAACGGGGAGCCAGATTCGAAACGGTGAGCATCATAACCCTGTCCTATACGCATAATTTTTTCACCCTGGCCGCTTAAGAGTTATCCGATCGGGTCGATAAATAAACAGCATTGTACGCTTTGTAGCAACATTTAACTTGGTGATTAAAGATATCGGCCAGGAGCAGGCAGGATTCCCACCCTATCGGGTATATTTCGGTTCTGCGGGTAATGCCAATCGCTAGGGATTAAGTTTAAATAGATCGAGCAACCAGTAGATGATTCAACGTGTAACCGCAGTGACTCAAAACAGGGTCAAGAAGATTGAGATCCTCAGACACCTGCCGAAACGGGTGCAAAACTATGTTCTATCTGAAACCCATATTGAACATTGCAATGCGGATACCCGCATCGCTGTAGCCGGAGAGGCGAACGAACAGATCTTCTACCTGATGGCCGGGGAAGTCCGGGTCAGTTTCAATGATGGCAAGCAGATCATCTGTAAAGCGGATCAACCCTGCAGCCTGGTTGCACTAGCGGAAAAAAACCCCAGTGAAGTCTCTATAGGCAGTCTGACTGCAGTTGACCTGTTGAGTATTCCACGAGAGCTTTACGATGCGATCAAACGGCTGCCGCCGATGGTCAATCAACGCTCGAACAACACCATCGAGTTGCAGGACAGTGAAGGGCCGGAAGATGAGCTCTACTGGGAGTTCCATGAAGCCGTGCAGAATAACACCCTGGAACTTCCCAGTATGCCGGATATCACCATGCGCATTGCCAAGGTGATCAATGACAGCAACTCCGACAGCGAAGATATCGCTCATGTGGTACAGGCGGATCCCACAGTGGCTGCCCGGGTGATCAGCGTGGTCAACAGTGCGGCCTACCGGGGTAAGCAGCCCATCGACAACCTACCCGACGCGGTAACCCGGCTGGGACGATCGGTAACCCATAACCTGGTGATCAGTTTTGCCTTGGGGAAACTGTTTCAAAGCCGTTCTAAGATACTTCGGCAACGGATGCTGAGCCTCTGGAAACATGTCAGCTATGTGGCACCGATCTGTCATGAGCTGGCCAATGTCACCCCGGGACTCGCCCCAGACCAGGCGCTGCTCTGTGGACTACTCCACGATATCGGTGCTCTGGCTATCATCGGTGCTGCACGCAGCAAGCCGGAACTTGCCGAAAACCCCGAACTGCTTGATCGGGTGCTGAAAAATCTGAAAGGTGAAGTCGGCGCGATGGTATTGCGGAAATGGGAGTTTCCGGACTACTTTGTCCAGTCCGCACTGCACGCAGAGGACTGGATGGAGGATATCAGTCACGAGCCGGACTATGTGGATCTGGTGGTAATAGCCCAACTGCATGCCTTTATCGGTACTCCGGCGATGGCCAGACTACCCCGTCTCGACCTGGTGCCCGCGTTTCATAAACTGGCGCTGGGCAAACTAACCCCCAGACATTCGATCGGCATCATTGAAAATGCCCGGGATCAGATCCGTGAGCTGCGTGATCTGCTAGCACTGTAAGCGGATCACTCCTTACCTTTGACCAGTTTGAGATAGTGCTCGGCCAGCAGCAGATCGTGTTGATGGGTGATTTTGATGTTTGTACCGTCACCCTCCACCATCAAGGGCCGATGGCCTGACAGCTCCACAGCACTCGCCTCATCAGTAACGGCCGCACCATTTTCAATCGCCTGTTGCAGGCTGCGGTTCAACAGACCAAGCCGAAACATCTGAGGGGTAAAGGCGCGCCAGAGACGCTCCCGTGAGACTGTGGCGTCGATTTGATTGGTATCATCGACCCGTTTCAGGGTGTCAGCGACCGGGATACCGAGCAGCCCTCCGACCGGATGGCTCTGCAATGTCTCGATCAAACGGTCCAGATCGTCGCTAGAGAGACAGGGGCGGGCGGCGTCATGCACCAGCACCCAATCAGCCTCGTCGGCCAATTCGGCGAGACTTGCCAGTGCATTGCGCACTGAGTGGTAGCGCTCTGCCCCACCGGCGGCCCGAATCACATTCGGGTGATTGTGGTGTTCACAGCTTTCCCAATAGCCATCCTCGGCCGACAAGGCCACACAGACCCCGGAGATGCGCGGGTGATTCAACAGCCTCTCCAGGGTGTGATCGATGATCTTGCGACCACACAGATCCAGATACTGTTTTGGCACCGCCCCACCCATCCGTCGACCGACACCGGCGGCCGGTACTACTGCCCAGCATCTATTGCTCATTTGTCTCAGTCCCCGCTGGGGTGACTACCTGATAGAAAGTCTCACCCTCTTTGATCATGCCGAGCTCACTGCGGGCACGCTCCTCGATGGCGGCCTGGCCACTGCGCAAATCTTCCACCTCGGCCTGCAGGGCATGATTTCGTTTGCGCAATCCGATCAACTCCTGCTGCAACGCACCAATTTCATCCTTCAGATTGTTAACCTCGGCAAGACTCCCCTCACCCACCCAGAGGCGATATTGCAGAAACATCAGCAAGGCAACCAAAATGGCAATAATGATGCGCATCGATCAATCAAGAACGTGAAAGTGTATGGATTCAGAGCAGCCCTGAATATTCATCGATTCAGCGTGGCGGAGGACTAGGCCTCCCCGGTCCGGGATCGCTCCAGGCGCCCTGAGCACAACCTATAGCATACCCAGTGACGCCTTGCCCAACCAGGGAGGATAGGATGTGAGTCAGATCATGCGATGGTTACCGGGAAGGCCTCTTTGCCTGCGTAGACAGCCTCATCACCCAGCTGATCCTCAATGCGCATCAACTGGTTGTATTTGGCAACCCGGTCAGAGCGGGAGAGAGATCCGGTCTTGATCTGCCCGGTACCGGTCGCCACCACCAGATCGGCGATGGTGGTATCCTCGGTTTCACCCGAACGATGGGAAATCACCGCACTGTAGCCCGCATCCCGAGCCATTTCGATGGCGGCCATGGTCTCGCTCAAAGTACCGATCTGATTCACTTTGATGAGAATCGAGTTGGCAATACTCTCATCGATACCCCGTTTCAGAATTTTGGTATTGGTGACAAACAGATCATCACCGACCAGCTGTACCCGCTGACCCAGTTTTTCGGTCAGCCGTTTCCAACCGGCCCAATCACCCTCATCCATACCGTCTTCGATGGTAATGATCGGATATTGATCGACCCAGGCAGCAAGGTAATCGGCGAACTCTTCGGCACTGAACTTGCGCCCTTCGGAGGCCAGATTGTAGACCCCATCCTCATAGAATTCGGAACTGGCCACATCAAGCCCCAGGTAGATGTCGCTGCCTGACTTGAAGCCGGCCTTTTCAATCGCCTCCAGAATCACCTCAATGGCGGATTCGTTGGATGGTAGATTGGGTGCGAAGCCCCCTTCGTCACCGACGGCGGTGGCCATGCCCCGGCCTTTGAGTACGCTCTGCAGGGCGTGAAAGACCTCAGCGCCATAACGCACCGCTTCACGAATCGAACCAGCCCCCACCGGCAGGATCATGAACTCCTGCAGATCGACACTGTTGTCCGCATGGGCGCCACCGTTGATGATGTTCATCATTGGCACAGGCAGCCGGTAGGGACCGGATGAGAGCGAGCGGTAGAGTGGTAGTGCACGCTCCTGAGCTGCCCCGTGAGCGGCGGCCAGGGAGACCCCCAGCAGCGCGTTGGCACCCAGTTTGGCTTTGTTCTCGGTGCCATCCAGATCCAGCATGCACTGATCGAGTGCAGCCTGTTCGGTGACTTCCATGCCCATCAATGCCTCTTTGATCGGGCCGTTTATGTGAGCCACAGCCTGCAGCACCCCCTTACCCAGATAGCGCTGTTTGTCGCCATCCCTGAGCTCCAGTGCTTCCCGCGACCCGGTGGAGGCACCGGAGGGGACCATCGCCCGTCCAATCGCACCATCCGCGGTAAAAACATCGGCCTCTATGGTTGGGTTACCCCGTGAGTCGAGAATTTCTCGCCCACGTACATCAACAATTTCAGACATTTCGTCTCCATCTAATTCTGTCGTTTGTTTGTATAAGCGCTATTATCATCGCTGCATTTTACATGAAGATGACTGGGCAGGCTTATAGTTCAAGTTCGATCAGGCCGCTCTGCTTGACCTGCCGGTCAACAGCCACCAGGGTTTCAAGCAGTTGAGCCATTTTCGGTAACGGCCAGGCGTTGGGGCCATCGCTCAGTGCTTTGTCAGGATCGGGATGGGTCTCCATGAACAGCCCTGAGACACCGGCCGCCACGGCCGCTCTGGCAAGCACCGGCACATATTCACGTTGCCCGCCGGAGCTTTTGCCCTGCCCGCCTGGCAGCTGCACCGAATGCGTGGCATCAAACACTACCGGGCAGCCGGTCTCTCGCATCGCCGCCAGTGAGCGCATATCCGAGACCAGGTTGTTGTAGCCGAACGAGACGCCCCGCTCACAGACCATCAGCTGTTGATTGCCGACCGCTTTCGCCTTTTCAACCACATGCACCATATCCCAGGGGGCGAGAAACTGACCCTTTTTGATATTCACCGGTAACCCCTGTCGGGCCACCCGCTGAATGAAGTTGGTCTGACGGCAGAGAAACGCCGGGGTCTGCAACACATCCACACACTCGGACAACTCTTCCAGGGGGGTATCCTCGTGTACATCGGTAAGCACCGGCACAGCCAGCTCCTGCCTTACCTTCTGTAGAATCTGCATACCCTGCTCCATACCGGGACCACGGTAACTCTCAGCCGAGGAACGGTTCGCCTTGTCGAAGGAGGATTTGTAAATAAAGGGTATCTGCAACGCCTCACAGAGCTCCTTCAACGCACCGGCACTGTCCATGGCAAGTTGTTCACTCTCGATCACACAGGGACCGGCAATCAGAAACAGGGGGCGATTCAGCCCGATCTCAAAATCACACAGCTTCACTGCCCACCATCCCTGTGCTTGCGGGCGGCCTCAATGAAACCGGAAAAGAGAGGATGCCCATGGCGCGGTGTGGAGGTGAACTCCGGGTGGAACTGGCAGGCGACAAACCAGGGATGGTCAGGAATTTCAACGATCTCAACCAATCGACCATCCACCGAGCGACCGGATACTTTCATACCGGCTGTGACAATGTCATCCAGGTAGCTGTTATTGAACTCATAGCGATGACGATGACGCTCCACAATCACATCCTTATTGTAGAGTTGATGGGTAAGGCTACCGGACTGCAGGTTGCACTCCTGACCGCCGAGCCGCATGGTGCCGCCCAGGTCGGAGTTTTCGCTGCGCTTTTCCAGTTGCCCGTCGGCGTTCAGCCACTCCACGATCAGGCCAATCACCGGATTGGGTGTCGAGCGATCGAATTCGGTACTATGGGCACCCTCCAATCCCGCCACATGACGGGCAAACTCAATCACCGCCACCTGCATCCCAAGGCAGATACCCAGATAGGGGATACGGTTTTCACGGGCATAGCGTACAGCCTCGATCTTGCCCTCTACACCCCGGTTTCCGAAGCCGCCAGGCACCAGAATGGCATCCATACCCTCCAGGCTCTCGGTGCCGCTCTTCTCGATCTGCTCTGAATCCACATAGTGAATCACCACCCGGTTGCCGGTATGCACACCCGCATGCACCAGGGCCTCGGAAAGGGATTTATAGGCTTCGGTAAGGTGAACATATTTACCCACCATGGCCACCTTCACCTCGCCTTCGAGATTATCCAGCCCTTCGAGAAAGGCTTCCCACTCCGAAAGATTGGCAGGGGGAAGATTCAGACCGAATCGCTGGTTTACCAGCTCATCCATACCCTGAGCATGCAGCAGCACCGGAATTCGATAGATGGAGTCGGCATCCACCGCAGAGATGACCGCCTCTTCAGGCACATTGGTGAACAGAGCGATCTTTCTGCGTTCCGGCTCCGGCAGGGGCTGCTCCGAACGGCAGACCAGGATATCCGGCTGAATACCGATCGAGCGCAACTCTTTCACTGAGTGCTGGGTCGGCTTGGTTTTGATCTCACCTGACGCCTTGATATAGGGAACCAGGGTCAAATGCATGAACATGGCCCGCTGATGGCCCATCTCCACACCCATCTGACGAATCGCCTCTAGAAAAGGCAGAGATTCGATATCACCGACGGTGCCACCGATCTCCACCAGACAGATATCCTTATCCCCGGCGCCGAGCAGAACGCTCTCCTTAATCTGATTCGTTATGTGTGGAATTACCTGTACCGTACCACCCAGATACTCGCCCTTGCGCTCCTTGCGGATCACCTGTTCGTAGATCTGGCCGGTGGTGAAGTTGTTATTGCACCCCATGGTGCTGTCGATGAATCTTTCGTAGTGACCGAGATCCAGATCGGTTTCCGATCCGTCCTCCGTTACGAACACTTCACCATGCTGAAAAGGGCTCATGGTGCCGGGATCCACATTGATATAGGGATCCAGCTTGATCATGGTGACATCCAGGCCGCGAGCCTCGAGGAGTGCGGCCAGTGAGGCTGAGGCGATACCTTTACCAAGCGAGGAAACCACACCGCCCGTAATGAAAATAAAACTGGTCATGAAATTCTGCTTACCAGGGTTAGAGTGCAGGGAATGGGATATAGGACGGGGGTAAACAGTACCAGATTGGCCCTCTTCACTCAATCTCGAAGGGCTGGTTGGCCACAGAGCCGTGATAACCCCCAAGGGGGGAAGAATTCGTTTGAATATCACCGCTCAAGGTCTATAATCGATTGGCGTGTTTCGCAAATAACAACTACTGAGGCAAGCAGTACTTTACCCGATCGTCCAGGCCATTTTTTTGGCCGACCTCGTTGTGAAGTCCTCAAGCATCGTATGATGGAGGCTTACGAAGCCACTTTTATACATCACCGATGGTAGTATCAAAACAATCATTTGAGAGGAAGAAAGCATGACTAAATTTGCTAAAGTTCTGAGCATCGCTGCTCTTGTAGCTGCGTCTACCAGCGCTTCTGCCTGGTGGGGCGGTCCTGGCTATGGTAACCGCGGCTGGAACAATGACGGTTGGGGCGATGGTTGGGGTGATGGCTCCGGTGATTTCAGCTTCGGCATGAGTGGTAATGCCCGCGGTTCTGGCTATGGCCGGGGTAACAACTACTACCGTGACTATGGTGGCTATGGACCTTATGGTTACGGCGCTCCATACGGCTATGGTGCTCCTTATGGCGCTCCTTACGGTGCTCCATACGGCTATCCTGCGCCTCCAGCTGCAGCACCTGCACCAGCTGCACCGGCTCAATAAGCCTACCCATGTGCAGAAAAGCCGGCCTTCTGGCCGGCTTTTTTTTGCTCCCAGCCACCCTGGATACAAGTCCTGCAATGATCCAAAGTAATAAAAAAACTAAAACGACTTGATCAACATCAAGAATTTCTGGAAAAATAGGCCGGGTGCTGGTTCACAAAAAATTGAGAGACACGGATGTGGTTGTAGGATGGGGAGACAAGCTATCCGCTCCGACAGGCTGTTTGTCGGGAATAGCGGTATAAGTGGCTCCAGTGGTTTAAACACCAACCTCTGGGAGCTGTAACGCCATTGAGGAAATTGAGGTCATCTCGGAAAGGAAATGATACCCCTTAAGCGTAAACCGTCTTTACCAAGCGTTGATATCAAAGCACCCCGCATGCCGGAGCGATCACTTGACTAGCAGAAAAGTTGTCTCATTTGAAAATATCAAGGTAGCCTGCAAGAACTGCAGTCTGGCCACTCTCTGTCTACCGATGGGATTGACACCGGATGACGTGGAGCGCCTTGACTGCATCATTAAACGGGGGCGGCCCTACCATCGGGGGGACCACCTCTACCGTGGTGGTGACAAGTTCCACAGCCTGCGGGTCATTACCAGCGGCTCGGTAAAAACCTACAGCCCCAACGAAGATGGTGGAGAACAGGTACTGGGCTTCCACCTTCCGGGTGAGCTGATCGGCCTGGATGCCATTCAGGATGATTGCCACACCTGCTCGGCGATCGCCCTTGAGACCACAGCGGTGTGCGAGATCCCCTTCTCCCAGCTGGAGTCCCTGAGCGCCATCATGCCCAGCCTGCAGCACCAGATGTACCGCCTGCTGAGCCGGGAGATCGGCCAGGATACGGAAATGCTGACCCTGCTGGGTAAAAAGAGTGCCGAAGAGCGCCTGGCCACCTTTCTGCTCAGTTTCTCGGAGCGATTCAAGCAACGGGGATTTTCAGCCAGCGACTTCTTTCTGAGTATGTCCCGTCATGAAATCGGTAACTATCTTGGCCTGGCCGTTGAAACAGTCAGCCGGCTGTTTACCCGTTTTCAGGATGAAAATCTGCTGAGAGTGGAGCGCAAGCACGTTCAGTTGCTCGACATCCCCAGACTCTACGACATCGTGCAGGGCTGCGACAGCGCCAAATCGAGTCAATCGAGGGTCTGACGAAGGGTCTGTTAGCCGATACGACTGCTACGGCTGTTTGTGCCAGATACAGGCTTCACCCATCGCTTCAAGCTGCCGCTGATGAGCTTCCAACTCGGACTCAACCGCCTGGATCACCTTCAGAGGTGGACGATCGGTGGCCAAACGACGGATATTGTCGGCCGCGCGCTCCTCACCACCCTGCCGACCCAGCTCATCATCCAACACCAGCGCTGCCTGACCGCCGGTCATCATCAGATAGACATCCGCCAGTATCTCCGCATCGAGTAGCGCTCCATGGAGCTCACGATGAGAGTTGTCGATATCGTAGCGTTTACACAGGGCATCGAGGCTGTTCCTCTGCCCCGGATGCATCTTCTTTGCCATCACCAGGGTATCGGTAACCGCGCAAAGGCTGTCAATACGCTGGGAATCATGCATCAGTTTCAGCTCATTATCGAGGAATCCCACGTCAAACGGGGCGTTGTGGATGATCAGCTCGGCGCCGCGTACATACTCCACAAAATCCTGGGCCACATCGCAAAATTTAGGTTTATCGGCAAGAAACTCGTTGGTGATGCCATGCACCTCGATGGCCCCGGCATCGATCTCCCGATCCGGTTGGAGAAACTGATGAAAATTGTTACCGGTCAGCCGTCTGTCAACCAGCTCGACACAGCCGATCTCAATGATCCTGTGGCCCTGTTCAGGCTCCAGACCTGTGGTTTCCGTATCGAGTACGATCTGACGCATCATCCTACAGCTCCTGGATGCCCTTGTTGGCCAGCTGGTCCGCCAACTCATTGCCGGGATGCCCTGCATGCCCTTTCACCCAGTACCAATCCACCTGGTGCTTGTTAACCTCGCTGTCGAGGATCTGCCACAGATCGGCATTTTTCACCGCCTTCCTGGCAGCCGTCTTCCAGCCATTCTTTTTCCAGTTGTGAATCCATTGGGTAATGCCGTTTTTGACATACTGGGAGTCGGTGGTCACAGCGACACGACTGGACCGTTTCAGCTGCTGCAACCCCTTGATGACCGCCAGCAGCTCCATACGGTTATTGGTGGTGGTGGCCTCCCCCCCATAGAGGTGCTTCTCATGATCGCCATAGCGCAAGACCACGCCCCAGCCGCCAGGCCCGGGGTTTCCCTTGCAGGCGCCGTCCGTAAAGAGTTCTACATGCTGTGTCATCGAATTCTGTTGCAATCCATGGTAGGGGTAATTCAGGCACCGTTTCTGATTGTGGGTTCCGCTGCGGTGGGAATGACCCGCTTCTTCACCGACCATTTCGGCCGGATCGGTGTAATCGTCACCACGCGCTTCACCGCCAGTATGATATACACACCACCAAAATTCGGATAGACCTTGTCACCGATCTGTTCCATAAACTGCAACTTCTGCATCACACCCTGGTGCTGGATCGGAGGCCGGTAGTTCAGATACTGGATCTCCAGCAGATCGAAGCCCAGCAGTGCCAGCCAATCCAGTACCCGCCGACTGCTGAAAAAGTGGCCACACCAGGGTGGATTGGATGAGCGCATGCGCAGCAACCTCACCCCACCCCAAAGACTCCAGGGGTTGAAACCACTCAGTAGCAGCTTTCCCTCGGGTATCAGAATCCGCTCAACTTCGCGCAACACCTGGTGCGGATCAAGGGAAAAATCGAGGGTATGGGGCAACAGCACCCCATCCACACTGTCGGTGGCAAACGGCAGATGGCTTGGATCAGCCTGTAATTCACTCGGTTGACCGGAGTTGCCGATCCCCATCACTAGCCGGTTACGGGCTGGACTGAACTGCAACAGCTCCTCACCCACCCCCTGATGACCGATCTGCACCAGATGGTAGCCGAACATGGCAGAGAGATGGCGCTCAAGCGGGATCCGTTCCTGGGCGATAAGATTCGCTCCAAGATGGGTATCGAACCACTCCTGAATGTGATTCTGTTGGCAAGATCGCAGTTTTAGCCGCCTATATTCTCTCATCTGTCAAGCTATCGGCTTTGCTACCGACACTACTGTCAGGTAATCTGTGTTTCTTTTTGAGCGCCGCTCTTAAACCTACTGTTGTGGCATCCGACTCGATTGTCTATCAGTATGGCACCTCAAAGAGGCGAAGGAGCGGCCCTGGTTTGTGCAGGATTCAGGTGTAGCGTCTCATATTGCTAACCGATGTCCCGGCGGTTGTCATGCACTAGAAGGTTATTGCCTGCGCCTGGATAGAAACATTGGGCCGGCGTACCATCACTAAGCAAATCAAGGATTTGCTGTGCAACCGAGCAGCCCCGCCCAGTGATATGTGATGCCACGCGTAACGAGGCCGTAACGATCACAGATTGCAACAGGCGGCCGTTTGTCAGGAGTTCACACTACATGGAAATCATACACGGCTTTGGTTACATTTTCTTTCAGTATTCGGTATGTCAAAGTCACTTAACAGATCGGCAACACTTCTCAGCAAGCCCTACCTGCTCGCAATGAACCTAATACTCACCTGTCTGTTGGCGGCTTGTCAGTCTCTGCCGAACGGCACCGAGGAGTCGGCCTTGACCGAGGTCCCTCTGGACAGCCTCTCCACCGAAACCGTACAGACCCAACCCCTGGCCGGCAGTGAACAGGTAAAACCTGAGTCGATGCCGGAGGTGGCCGAACAACTCTCCGAAGTGGTTGCCTCTCTGCCCGACCCGACACCGGCCCACGCCTGGGACAGAATGCGGCAGAATTTTGCCCTCACCATCCCCAGCAACAGCCGTATCGGCAAAGAGCTGAGCTGGTATCAGAAACACCCGAAATATCTGCAGCGTATCCAAGAGCGGGCCGCCCCGTTTCTGTTTTTCATTCTTGAAGAGATCGACAGGCGGGACATTCCCGCGGAGATCGCCCTGTTACCGGCCGTTGAGAGCGCTTTTCAGCCGTTTGCCTACTCCCCTGGCCGTGCCGCCGGCATCTGGCAGTTCATCCCCTCCACCGGACGCTATTTCGGCCTGAAACAGAACTGGTGGTACGACGGGCGCCGGGATGTCGTCAGCTCGACCCGCGCTGCACTCGACTATCTGCAGCGCCTCAACAAGCAGTTCGACGGTGACTGGGAGCTGGCCCTGGCCGCCTATAACTCGGGTGCCGGCACCGTACGCAGCGCCATCAAACGCAACCGCAAAAAGGCTAAGCCGACCGACTACTGGTCGCTGAAGCTGCCGGATGAGACCAGCGCCTATGTACCCCGCCTGCTCGCACTGGCAAAGATCTTCAAGGACGCGGAAGCCTACGGCATGCCACTGGACCCAATCGCCGACGAGGCCTATTTTGCCACCGTGGATATCAAATCCCAGCTCGATCTGGCGCTGGCCGCCGAGATGGCGGAGCTACCCATCCAGGAGCTCTATCTGCTGAATGCGGGCTTCAACCGCTGGGCCACCGATCCGGACGGCCCCCATAAGCTGACCCTGCCCCTCGACCGGGTTGAACCGTTCAAACAGAAGCTCGCCGCCCTGCCCCAGGAGAAGCGGCTCACCTGGAAACGCTACAAAATCAAGTCCGGTGACTCACTGAGCGTGATTGCCAGTCGACATGGCACCACCGCAAAGCTCATCAGGCAGGTCAACAAACTGCGAGGCAACAAGATTCGCGCCGGCAAACACCTGCTGATTCCGGTATCGAGCAAAAAGATCGATCACTATGTCTACGCCCAGGACCAGCGCAAAGCGGCGATTCAAAACCGCTCCAGAAAAGGCACCAAGCAACACTACCGGGTTCAATCCGGGGACAGCCTCTGGACCATTGCCAGAGCGCATAATGTGAGTTACAAAAAGCTTGCCGCCTGGAACGGTATGGCCCCCGGCGACCCGCTTAAAACGGGCCAGACCTTAGTCATCTGGACCGCCCGCAACCAGACCAGCGCCTCCCTATTGGATCTGCAACCCACAGGCACCCAGAGCCGATTGCACTACAAGGTCAGACGGGGAGACTCTCTCTCCAGAATCGCCCAGAGGTTCAAAGTGTCGGTTGCGGATCTGAAGCGCTGGAACACCATCAAGGGTAAATATCTACAGCCTGGCCAGCGAATCAAGCTGTATGTGGATGTCACCGAACAGACCTTGTGAGCCGGGCTGAAGCCTATCCAGATTGAAAATACCTTGCCCAAAGTGGCCAGGGGATATTGATTCAGATCAAAGAATCACACTTCTTTTTTGACAGCCTGCCGATCCTGGCTGACCATCCCAGTCTATAAATCCATGTCAGTAAGAGGGTTTTGACCATGAGTGAGGATTGCCGACTGAGAGACGGGGTTGAGCTCAATCTACCCGACGTTGAAAAAATCGCTTTGGCTCTGAAATCCCTATCGGTCTATTCGATGCTGGCCTATGAGCATGACGATGACCCGGAAGAGCTGGATGAGGTGGTGCAGGAGGGATTGGATGCCATCCACCGGTTGTTCAACTGCTAACCAACCCTCTCAATAGATTCACCAGCCTGCCAAACAGACAGAAGAAAACATTCGAGCGTAGCTCGAGTGCCCGATCTTTGTAGAACGCCAGATCAATCGACCCATCTTCGAGGCGCCGAGGTAACCGATATGGATGGCCATTCATGTTTGGGCCGTTATGTGACGGCGTTCGTCCTGTGTTACCCCCCCATACCCCCAGTCGGTTGGCGCCAGTTCTTGAATCACCACATAGCTTGCCTCGACCAGAGGACCAAGACTGGCCTCCAACAGTGAATAGGCCTCACTGATCATCAACCGTTTTTCATCTTCACTGTTTGTGTCGGAAGTGATGTAGATCTCCATCAATGCCGATCGGTGGTAAGTGATGGCATCGCCTCCCACCGACCAGTGTTGATTCGGCAGTGAACTGATCAGAACCGCAGTAACCGGTACCGCTTTTCCCAGCACCCGATTGATCAGCCCGGTCACCTGCCGCTGAAGCATGCTGCAAGTGTCGTTGGATAGTGGCTCACCGCTGTGTTGAATCTTGATAACCGGCATGTTGTTTCTCCTTGGGTCCATTTGCCGGTCAAGATAGCCCGCCTATATTAATAAATAAATTGAATCTTTTTTATATTATTCATTTAAAATGCTAATCTATTTATTATGTTTAAAAACCTCGATATCGACCTGTTGCGAACCTTTGTCGCCATTGCAGACCTGGGCGGCTTTGCAAAAGCCGGACGGCATCTGCACAAAACCCAGTCGGCAATCAGCCTGCAGATGAAACGCCTGGAAGCGCAGAGTGGCTCGAAACTGTTTCGCAAAGCCGGTCGGCGACAGCTGCTCACCGAATCCGGTGAGTTATTACTCAACTATGCCCGGCGGATTCTTTCATTGAACGATGAGGCTGCCGCCGCACTGAAACCGATCCCTCTGCAGGGACAGATCCGATTCGGAGTGACCCAGGATTTTGCCGACCGAGGTCTGGCTGCAGTGCTGGCCCGGTTCGCCGATAGCCACCCGGGGGTACGGCTCGATGTTCGGGTCAATCCGAGCTGTGAACTGAAACAGGAAATCGCCAAGGGTAAACTCGATCTCGCCGTCGCCTTTCAGGAACGTGGCGATAGCGGTGATTCTCTGGGAAAACTCCAACTCTCCTGGATTGTCCCGGAACCGTTCAATGAACCGAATGATCAACCCTTGAAGCTGGTTCTATTCGAACCGCCTTGCGTGTTTCGTGATCGAGTGATCAACGCATTGGAGAAGGCATCAATGAGTTGGAGAATCGTCTACACCAGCCCAAGTCTTCCTGGCCTTCTGGCTGCAGTGGAGGCCGGTCTGGGGGTTACAGCCCGCCTGTCAAACAGAAACAGAAACAGAAACAGAAACAGAAACAGAAACAGAAATCCTGTCGCGAGTCTGCCAGAACTGCAACCGGTGGAACTGGCGGTCTACCGTAATCCTCAAGCCACGCCTGCCCCACTGGACGCCCTTGAGAAGATTACAAGAGCGCATATCCAAAACAACCTTGAGGATCTTGTTTAGAGGTTTTTAACAAACACCACAAGCAGCACAGTTCCAGATGTTAATGCTAAGTTTTTATTATCGAGTCAATAGCTGACAAACCCCTCCGGCGAGGCGCGGCTGATCTGTCGCGTAAAGGTGCTCTGCCAATTCATAGATCTGCCAGAATTTGAAGTTTTGATCCTCATAGGCATAGAGGGTGGTATACCAACCCTGCTGATCCGCTTCGACACTCAACCTGGCGGCGATACAGTTACGCTCAGGTCCAGGTGTGTTGAGGTAGCCACTCAGGGTCTGTATATCTCGAATGTACTCGCCGAACACCCGAAATGGCAACATCGCCTGCAGTGCGGGTAGATCGTATTCCAGCGGAGAGCCGACCATGGCCTGGTTGACTTGTTCCTGCCAGTAGTAAATGGCTTTCGGACTGTCCAGGGGATCCTCCACTTCGAAGGGATGTTCGTCCGGCGTGACAAACACCGAGGTGGTATAGACCTGGGGAATGCCTGCTATGCCCGAATAGGTCAATTCCACCAGATAGGCTGTCCATCCTGTTTCCGGCTTGGCGACGCTGACATGATAATCACCATCATCCATAGCTTCGATGATGCTTTCACGCCACGCCTGATCACCCAGGGTCTCCTGGCGGAAGTCCCTGCCATCGGGATTATTCGCCTGCCAGAGTTTGGCCACCAGCGGTATCTGATCGCTGCTGACGATCAACTCGCCGGTTTTACCCAGCTGCCACTCGATAACCGGTCTTGCAACCCCGTTGATATGCGTCTGATTCCAGGCGACCAGCCCCTGGATCATCTCCTGCAGTTTGTTCTCAACCGAGTGGTTGGTGTTCGGCATGATACGCTGCAGCGTCTCTCCGGGTATGTCATGGATATAGGCTTCCGAGGCATCCGGTAGAAAGAATTCGTCACCGGTGGCACTGAGCAGCAGATGGGGCATGGTCAGCGCCTGTTTGTAGCTGATCGGATCGACCAGCTGCTGCAGCAGTCTGCCTTCCGGTGAGCGGATATTTTTCATGATGCCGTTCTGTTCATAAGCCGACAGGGTGTCGGAGTAGAAACCGTAGCTGTTGTAGTGACGCTCAAACTGATCGGCCAGACGCAGTACATTGAACACCCCAGGCGCCACAGCAACCACCCGGGGATCGATCGCTGCCGTCAACCAAGCGATGGCACCATATTTGGAAAACCCGTTGACGATGAACTCATCCACCACCAGACCCAGGGATTCGGCAACAAACGCCTGTGTTGTATCCATGGCGCGAACGCTGGCCTTGGTCATCGGCAGAAAGGCCGACCAGGTGGGATCACCGGTCTGCATACTTTTACGCCAGCTGTAGGCAACCAGCGCATCCTCCTCGAGTGGCTGATCCAGCTCCTTGAACTTCAACGGATGGCCAAGTACCTGACTGATGATCACCTGAATACTCCCGGTAGCGGTCGCCAGAGGCATAAGCTGATCGAAGGATTCAACAGAAGGTGGCGAATCGGTCGCCCCACCGCCAAAAATAGTCAGATTCGCTGTGGTGCCGCTCAATTGATGAGGTACGATGACAGTCAGCCAATGATCCCAAAGTGTTGGCGTTACCTCCTGCTCGGTACGCCAACTCTGCGAGACCATCTTCAGAAAATAGATATCATAATCCTGCCCCGGACGCTCTTCGATCAACCGATAGGCGTAAGCCGGATCATCCTGATAGACATAAGCTTTAAGCGGGGCCGACTGCTCGGCATGCAGCAGACCGGCAAACAACAGAACCAGGCCGGTGACCGCAACAGCCCGACGAAAGAGTCCATTCATTTACTACTCCAACAACTAACAGCAGATACAAATAGCCACGACCCTGCCTCGATCAGGGCGGATAAAACAGTGGAAGGTATTCCTTAAACCACACGCATAGCGTCCAACCGAGATGCATCGGTTGTACAAAGGATTCAATCTGAATCCGTGGGCTCAAGGGAAGGTGGCGGATCGATCGAGCGGCCCCTGCCTAATACAACATTCCATTCAAGCGTTACAGCTCAGGGTAAAAGAATAAACAACCTTTATACCCAGGTCCAGTTACCGTTAATTAAACGACAGCTGATAAAGTCGAAACTGTGAACCCGAAACAGGTAAAAACTCAACGTCTGAACAATATCTGTTTTCAGCGGCAGAGAGCTTGTCTGACACGATTGGAATAATCGTGTTGCAATAATCTACAACTACTTTTTAAAAAACCAAGCGTGCAGACGAGCCCACTACGACCTGTTTTTATCGCATCGGATCATTGCTGTCCCACTAACTTTCAGTCTAACGCGTACAAATCTTAAAGCCCCTCTCCCTTTACGGGAGAGGGGTTGGGGAGAGGGTGTACGCGAAGCGTTTCATGTGAAAGCTAAAGCCGCTTTAACCTTTTATTTTCATCAGGATGATTCTTGGTTAAATGATACCGTTTATTCTCCCCCTCTCCCCCGGCCCCTCTCCCGCAAGGGGAGAGGGGAGCTATTCTTCCCGCCTATTTGGCACACAGATGAAATTCGACTCTTTCCAGCTTTTATTCCCTGCTGCACGATGCTTTTCATGTTTCAACTCCCAATCTGCAAGAAAAGCTAAAGACAATTCATCCGCAAACGGTATAACCTTCGAAGTTAATGGAACAGTAGTATCGGATAAATGCCGGCCTCGATGACAACACTACTGACGGGTCAAAGCCTGGCAGATGCCCGCCGCCAATAGTTGACGGTCTTCAGCATAGAGACGCTCAGCCAGCTGGTAGGTCTGCCAGAACTTGATATTCCGATCACCAACAGCATAGAGCGTTGTATACCAACCCTGCTGCTCCGCCTCTACATTAAGCCTGGCTGCAGTGCAGCTGCGTTTTGCGCCCCACCGATTGAGGTTTTCAGCGAGGGTTTGCGGATCCCGGATATACTCCCCCAGTACCCGGATCGGCAACATCCCCTGCAGGGCATCCAGATCGTAATCGAGCGGTCTTCCCGCCAATGCCCGGTTGACCTGACGCTGCCAATAGGCAGGTTTCTTTGGGTCACCCAGGGGGTCCTCCACTTCGAACGGCAGTTCATCCGGCGTTACAAAGACTGAGGTGGTATAGGTCTGGGGAATGCCGGTCATTCCCGGATAGGTCAGCTCGACCAGATAGGCACTCCAACCGTTTGCAGGTGGTGGTACCGTGACCCGGTATTTACCGTCAGCATCGGGACCGATAATGCTGTCATTCCAGGCCTGATCACCGAGAATTTCCAGACGAAAATCCCTCGCATCGGGATTGCTGGCCTGCCAGAGCTTGGCAACCAGCGGGGTCTGATCGCTGCTCACCACCAGCTCGCCATTATCCTCCAGTTCCCATTCGATCTCCGGTCTGGCAACACCATAGAGCTGTACCTGATACCAGGCGATCAGGCCCAGCATCGTCTCTTCAAATCCGTTCTCCATGGAGTGATCGGTATTCGGCACGATGCGCTGTAGAGTCTCTCCCGGGAGTTCATCGACATAGAACTCGGAGGCATCCGGCAGAAAAAACTCATCACCGGTGGCGTTGAGCAACAGATGGGGCATGGTCAGCGCCTGCTTGTAACTGATCGGATCGATCAGTTGTTCCAGCACCTCGCCCTCCGGAGAGCGGATCTGTTGTAAAACCCCGTTCTCTTCATAGTCCGACACCGCATCGGAATAGAAGCCGTAACTGTTGAAATGGTGCTCAAACTGATCCGCCATATGCAGCACATTGAACACACCGGGCACTACGGCCACCACCCTTGGATCCACAGCAGCGGTCAGCCAGGCGGTAGCGCCACGCTTGGAAAAACCGGTGACGATAAAATCATTCACCACCAGCCCCAGTGAAGCAGCGACGAAATCCTGAGCGGTATCCATGGCACGTACCGCCGCCTTGGTCATCGGCAGATAGGCCGCCCAGGTGGGATCGCCGGTCTCCATGCTTTTACGCCAGCTGTAGGCCACCAGGGCATCCTCCCTGACCGGTGCATCGAGATCGGCAAACTGCAGCTTCTGACCGGGCACCTGACTGATCACCACCTGAATGCTACCGGTGGCTGTTGCCAGCGGCACGAACAGGACCAGATCCTCGGGTTCAGGTGGCGTGGTGGAGAAGCTGCCACCGACGATGGTCAGGTTCGCCGTGGTGGTGGTCAATTGATGGGGCACGATCAGGGTCACCCAGTGATTCCACAGGGTTGGCGTCACCTCCTCCTCGCTGCGCCAGTTCTGGGAATCCATATTGAGAAAATAGGCGTCGTATCCTGCGCCGGGCAGTTGGCCGATCACCCGGTAGGTGTAGGCAGGGTCATCCTGGTAGACATAATCCTTGAGTGGGTTGATCTGTTGGGCGTGGAGCAGTCCGGTAGTTAGCAACAACCAAACGACTGACAACATAGACTTTCTAATCACTCTAATCATTACACTCTCCCTTTAGTAACGGTCGAAGATTATGAGAATCACTCCCTATTCATCTGAGACTTTTTATCTGCAACAGAGCAAACCTGGCAACGCCCAATATAGGTCGAGCCATGAAATAAATGGTGTCGTGACAGATTCTCAGGGGAAGAAGAGGGGTCAAACGGAAAATCCTTTTCTAATTTGCCAATCCGTTGCAAAGAACAGTTGCAGTGAACTCAAGAATATAGTCAGCCTGGGTCCAAGTCCAGCATCGGTTCCATGTTGTGATATTAGCCTGCTGCCAACAGATTAAGAGGATCATTTAATACTGTTCTGATTTTTAAACAGGATTGTTGTGAAAAGGAGGAATTGGCTAATCCGAGCCATGCGAAATGATTTCTGAGTTCTTTTGTGTTAATGTGCACGGCTTGCGCTTGACCGGTTAGCGCTTAACAACGATCAATTAGTCGTTCAGAATACCTAGAGCCGTTCGCTTCTCCCCTTCGGGAACAGAGCCTCCCGCTTAAGATATCAGATACTTTTCCAGCCGACCGGCTCCCGCCAGCATTGCTGTCGCCGGGAAGGAAAACTCCTCTCTGGAATACCTAAATTTATAGAATGTGGCCACTTGACCCACTTGCTTAGCATCTATGGTTCGGTGGTTACGGAGTAGAATTTTTATGTCATTCGATAGTCTCGGTCTGTCGACCGATCTCCTGCGCGCCGTTGGTGAGCAGGGTTATACAGAACCCACCCCAATTCAGCGTAAGGCAATCCCGATTATCCTGTCAGGTAAAGATGTCATGGCCGGCGCACAAACCGGTACGGGAAAAACGGCCGGCTTCACGCTTCCGCTGCTGCAAAGGCTTGCGGATAAACCGACCACCAAAGGCAAACGCCCAGTTCGCGCTCTGGTATTAACCCCCACCCGGGAGCTGGCCGCCCAGGTCGGTGAGAGTGTCGATACCTACGGTCGGCATACATCACTGCGCTCCACGGTCATCTTCGGCGGGGTCAAGATCAATCCCCAGATCGCCAAACTGCGCCAGGGTGTCGACATCCTGATCGCCACACCAGGCAGACTTCTGGATCACGCCTCACAGGGCACGGTTGATCTTTCCCGGGTTGATATACTGGTGCTGGATGAAGCGGACCGGATGCTGGACATGGGCTTCATCCATGACATCCGCAAGGTGCTTTCACTGTTGCCCGCCAATGGCACAAGACAGAACCTGCTCTTCTCCGCAACCTTCTCCAATGAGATCAAGAAGCTGGCCGGACAACTGTTGGATCATCCCGAGCTGATCGAGGTCGCCCGGCGAAATACCACCGCTGAGCGAATCAAACAGGTGATTCACCCCGTCGACAAACGCCGTAAACGGGAGATGCTCAGCCATATGATCGGCTCTGGAAACTGGCAACAGGTACTGGTCTTCACCCGCACCAAGCATGGGGCGAATCGTCTGGCGCAGCAGCTGGAAAGAGACGGCCTTACAGCGGCGGCAATCCATGGCAACAAAAGCCAGGGTGCGCGAACCCGTGCGCTGGCCGGTTTCAAAAACGGTCAGGTCCGGGTGTTGGTGGCAACCGACATTGCGGCCCGCGGCCTGGATATCGATCAGCTTCCCCACGTGGTGAACTACGAGCTACCCAACGTGCCTGAGGATTATGTGCACCGTATCGGTCGTACCGGTCGTGCCGGTAATGAAGGTGAAGCCATCTCCCTGGTCTGTGTCGATGAGCACAAATTGCTGAAGGATATCGAACGTCTTTTGAAAGGCAGGATTCCACAAGTGACGGTTGAAGGCTATGAACCGGATCCGACCATTAAAGCGGAGCCTGTTCAGAAACAGAGAAACAACAATCCTCGCAATAACGATAGAAGAGCAGCTGGCAGCAACAATCGCTCAAGAGACGGTAAAAAAGGATCAACCGGAAAGTCTCAACAATCGGCTAAACGACATGCCGACAAGGATCAGCAAAAAGGCAAGAACCCACGTAAACACAATCGGGCCACTCAGACTGAGGAAGCCGCCAAGCCCCGTCGCCATTCAGCGGTCAAACGAAAAAAAGAGACCGCGGCCTTATTGGGTGGCTGAACAGTTGAAGCGTAACACCCAGGCCGGTTTAACCAGGCCTGGGTGTTTTTTCTGTTTATTTAAGATCGAAACGATCCAGGTTCATGACTTTATTCCAGGCGGAAACGAAATCTTGCACAAACTTTTCAGTTGAATCGTCTGCCGCATAGACTTCCGCCAATGCCCGCAGTTCAGAGTTTGAACCGAAGACCAGATCGACCCGGGTGGCACTCCATTTAACCTCCCCGCTGTCACGGTCCCGACCTTCAAACAGATTGTCCTCCCCGCTGACCGGTTGCCATTCAGTCTGCATATCCAGCAGATTGACAAAGAAGTCATTGGTCAGGGCTTCCGGGCGATCGGTAAACAGACCGTGACTACTCTGTTCGTAGTTGCTGTTGAGAGCCCGCATACCACCGACCAGCACCGTCATCTCAGGTGGTGTCAGGGTCAAAAGCTGGGCTCTATCCAGCAACATCTCTTCAGGCGAAACCGCGTATTCGGCTTTCCGGTAGTTGCGGAAACCATCCGCCTCCGGTTCGAGCACAGCAATCGAGTCCACATCGGTCTGCTCCTGGGAGGCATCCATCCGTCCCGGAGTAAAAGGCACCTGTACATCGTGACCTGCACGCCTGGCCGCCTCTTCTACAGCGGCACATCCGGCAACAACAATCACGTCGGCCATCGACACCGGTTTATCAAACTCATTGCGAACCTGTTCCAGAATCATCAACACCCGGCTCAACTGATCCGGCTGATTGACCGGCCAATCCTTCTGTGGCGCGAGTCGGATCCGCGCACCATTGGCACCACCGCGCATGTCGGAACCACGGAAGGTTGAGGCGGACGCCCAGGCGGTTGCCACCAACTCGGCAACGGAACACTCCGTTTCCAATATCGCGTCCTTAAGCCGGGCGATATCCTGATCGTCAATCAACTCATGGTCGACTGCAGGTATCGGATCCTGCCAGATCAGCTCCTCTGCCGGAACCTCCGCTCCGAGATAACGGCTTCTCGGGCCCATATCCCGGTGGGTCAACTTGAACCAGGCACGGGCGAAGGCATCGGCAAACTCATCGGGATGCTCGTAAAAGCGACGTGAGATCTTCTCGTACTCGGGGTCGAACCTCAGCGCCAGATCCGTGGTTAGCATTTTTGGAACATGACGACGCTCAGGATCATGGGCATCCGGCACCGAGCCCTGCCCCGCACCATGTTTGGGTATCCACTGATGAGCACTGGCCGGACTCTTGCTCAGCTCCCACTCATAGCCGAACAGATTCCAGAAAAAATTGTTACTCCACTGGGTCGGTGTCGAGGTCCAGGTGACTTCAAGACCACTGGTGATGGCATCCCCTGCCTTTCCCGAGCCATGACTGCTCTGCCAACCGAACCCCTGGGCTTCGATCGGGGCCGCTTCCGGCTCCGCTCCCACCAGGGCGGCATCACCCGCACCATGGGTCTTACCAAAGGTGTGTCCACCGGCGATCAGCGCCACGGTCTCTTCATCATTCATCGCCATCCGGGCAAAGGTTTCACGAATATCCTTCGCCGCTGCCAGGGGATCGGGATTACCGTTTGGGCCTTCCGGATTTACATAGATCAATCCCATCTGTACGGCAGCCAAGGGGTTTTCAAGGGCTTCATGGTCACCGGCATAACGCTTGTCCTCCAGCCACGCCTGCTCCATTCCCCAGTAGATATCCTTTTCCGGTTCCCAGATATCCGCTCGACCACCGGCAAAACCGAAGGTCTTGAATCCCATGCTCTCCAGGGCAACATTACCGGCCAGAATCATCAGGTCAGCCCAGGAGATACTGCGTCCATACTTCTGCTTGACCGGCCAGATCAGACGCCGCGCCTTATCCAGGTTGCCGTTGTCGGGCCAGCTGTTGACCGGGGCAAAACGCTGGTTACCGGTACCGCCACCCCCGCGCCCATCACTGGTGCGATAGGTCCCGGCACTGTGCCAGGCCATGCGGATAAAGAGTGGACCGTAGTGACCGAAGTCTGCCGGCCACCAATCCTGAGAGTCGGTCATCAGCTCACGGAGATCCTGTTTCACGGCCTGCAGATCCAGGCTTTTGAAGGCTTCCGCATAATTGAACTCTTCACCCAACGGATCGGACCTGGATGAGTGTTGACGAAGGATCTCCAGGCGCAGTTGATTGGGCCACCAGTCATGATTGGTGGTACCGCCGCCTGCCGTATGGTGAAAGGGGCATCTATTCTCAGACATAGTCATCTCCTTATTCGTTATTCAGGTTTTATCACCCGTAGTGGGATCACCTGTATTAACTCTATGCCTGATCTATTAATTGTTAAAATCGTTTATTACTTTAACAACTATAGTATATGCCTATCATTAATTCCCCAGCTTGGATCGGTTTGAAAAACGCATAAAAAACCAGAAAAACAAGCCACAAACAGTCAAGAGTTGGCGCAATAAGAAATCATTTAAGAATCAGCCTTGGGATAGGCATTTTATAAGAATTCCCTTTGCGACTGTTCGCGTACATGAGCAGCCACAAGACAATCAGCAATCAATCCCTAATCGGCCACGACAGGAAAGGCCACCACATGGTCCACATAGAGGCGTATACCGATCATCTCACCCACATCGTGATCATGGTGACTCTGCACCAGACAGAGCAACTCAGTGCCATCCTCGAGTGCCAGGGTATAGAGATATTCGGCCCCCTGGAATACCTTGTCGACAATCCTCAGCTTGAAATCACTGTCGTCATCATGCACCACATCATCGGGGCGAATCAGTAACTCCACCCGCTCACCGGCAGTGGGTTGTTTGACAAACTCCCCATGGATCTTACCCAGCGCGGACTGAATATCACCATCCTGAGTCACCTTACCGGGGATCATCGCACCCTGACCGATAAAATCGGCAACGAACCGGTCGTTGGGACGATGGTAGAGGGAGTAACCGTTATCCCACTGGCGTAACCGCCCATCACCCAGTACGCCAATAGCATCAGCCAGGGCAAAGGCCTCCAGTTGATCGTGGGTCACCAGAATGGCGGTCACCTCCTCACGCTTCAATATATCCCTGACCTCACGGGCAAGCTGTTCCCGTAACTCCACATCCAATCCGGAGAAGGGCTCGTCCAGCAACAGAATATCGGGTTGGGGCGCCATCGCCCGTACCAGTGCCACCCGCTGCTGCTGACCACCAGATAACTGATGAGGATACTTCTTCTGCGTACCGGACAGACCCACCAGGGCCAACAGGGATTTGACCCGCTCTCTTCGTTGCGCCTGACTCTGTCCACGCAGGCCAAAGGCGATATTGTCTTCAATGTTCAGGTGGGGATAGAGTGCGAAATCCTGAAACACCATGCCAACCCGCCGTTTCTCCGGCGCCATGGTCTCACCAGGACGGGATACACATCGGCCATGCAGCAGTATCTCTCCCTTGGCCAGCGGCTCAAAACCTGCGATTGCCCTGAGCAGACTGGTTTTGCCACAACCGCTGGGCCCCAGCAGACAGCCGATCACCCCGCGTTGCAGTTCGAAACTGACATCATCAACCACAGTCTGACGACCGTATTTGACGCTTGCATGTTTGACGCTAAGTTGGTTCGGCATGACGGGACCGGGTAATCGATCGGCTTAATAAAATTACGGGCAGTATTCCAACAGCCACAATGGTCAGAGAGGCGTAGGAAGCATCCGCCAGCCGTTCATCTGAAGCCAGCTCATAAGCCCTGACCGCGAGGGTGTTGTAGTTGAAGGGCCTTAGTATCAGGGTAGCCGGCAACTCTTTCAATACGTCAACGAAGACCAACAGCAGGGCGGTCATCAAACTGCCTTTCAACATCGGCATATGCACCCGGTGAATGATCTCCTTGGAGCCCACCCCCATGGAGAGGGCGACTTCATCCATGGTCGGCCGGATTTTACCCAGCCCCGCCTCCACGGTCTGTAGCGAGACAGCGAGAAACCGCACCAGATAGGCAAAAATCAGCGCCACCAGGGTACCACTGAGCAGCAAACCCGTGGACCAGCCAAACTGGGTCCGCATCCAATCATCCAGGGCATTGTCGAAGGCGGCAAAGGGGATCATCACACCGATCGCAATCACAGTCCCTGGTATGGCGTAGCCCATACCAGCGGTTCGCACCGCCAGCACCACCGGCCAACTGCCATACTGGCGCTTGCCATAACTGAGAAACAGAGCCAGCAACAGGGCCAGACCCGAAGCCGATGCGGCCAGTAACAGACTGTGGCTGATCAGACTCAGAAAACGCCCATCCAGGCTCTCCTCGGCCGTGGTCAATGCCCACCAGAGCAGCTGACCTGCAGGCAGTAAAAAACCGAAAAACAGGGCGCCGAAGCAGATCATAAAGGCCATAAAAGATTGCAGGCGGGTCAATTGAAAGCGTGTCAATGACTGGTGTCGTTGGGTGGTGTGATGGTAGCGGGCCTGCCTGCGGGAGCCCTTCTCGATCAATATCAAGGTAAATACCACCAGCAGCAACATGGCAGACAACTGGGCTGCTGCTGCTGCATTGTTCAATCCGTACCAGGTACGGAAAATTCCGGTGGTAAAGGTCGAAACGCCAAAGTACTGCACTGTGCCGTAATCGGCCAAAGTCTCCATCAGCGCCAGGGAGAGACCGGCCACGATGGCGGGTCTCGCCAGTGGCAGAGCAACCATGAAAAAGGTCCGCCAGGGACCGTTGCCAAGGGTTCTGCTGACGTCCAACACACAGATCGACTGGCCCATGAAGGCCGCCCTGGAGAGTAGATAGACATAGGGGTAGAGCACCAACGCCAGCATCAGTGCGGCACCCTCTATGGAGCGGATCTCTGGAAACCAGTAGTCTCCGTAGCCCCAGCCGGTGAGCTCCCTGAGCAGGGTCTGTACCGGGCCGGCAAAATCGAAAAGCCCGGTATAGGTATAAGCGATGATATAGGCCGGTATGGCCATTGGCAGCAGCAGCGCCCACTCAAACAACCAACGCCCCGGAAACTGGCACATACTGGTAAGCCAAGCGGTACTGACGCCCAGCAGCAACACACCGATTGCAACACCCACCATCAACAGCAGGGAGTTGATCACATAGTCCTGAAGCACCGTGGCCGCCAGATGCTCCCACACCTCTCCCGCCGGTTCCAACAGATAGCTGAGCACGACCAACACCGGCACCGCCAGCAGTAGGGCGATGCTGATCACTCCCAGGCTCCAGCCATTGGTATGGAACGGGAGACGTGGCAGTAGCCGCTTGTCAGAGACCAATTGCATAACAACCTGCCTCAACAACAGCCAGGGGAAGACCACCGACACAGCCCATCAAGCCGACCGGTGACACCCTGTTGACCTTCTCAACACCCAACCACATACTCCGCAACAAATCAGCCAAAGATCGGCTAATCATGCCAGTTATTTCCAACCGGCGCGATCCATCAATTTAAGCGCTTCAGGATTGAGCTCACCCAGGCGACTCAGGTTGAGGCCATCCATGCTGAACTTTCCCCAGGCCTGCAATGTCTCTCCCGCTGCCACATTACTGCGAACCGGATACTCACCATTGGTCTCTGCGTACCATGCCTGGGCGGATTCACCGAGCAGGAACTCGAGCAGTTTTATCGCTGCCTGTTTGTGTTTGGCGGTCTTGATCAGGGCCGCGCCACTGATATTCACATGGGCTCCGCGTCCAGCCTGATTGGGCCAGAACACACCCATCTTCTCAGCAGCCTGACGTTGCGCTTGATCCTTTGATTTCAACATTCCCGCCAGATAGTAAGTGTTGGCCACCGCGATATCACAGAGGCCGGCTGCTGCCGCCTTGATCTGATCCCGGTCACCACCTTTGGGGGGACGGGCAAACTGTTTGACGAATGATTTGGCCCAGGCCTCGGTCGCTTCAAGACCGTTCGCTTCGATCATCGAGGCCACCAGGGACTGATTATAGATATTGCCTGAGGAACGGATGCAGATCCGGCCCTTCCATTGAGGGTCGGTCAGCGCCTCATAGGACGAGAGCGTGGCTGGGTCCACCTTGCCTTTGACATACAGTATCGGCCTTGCTCGCAAGGAGAGACCGAACCAGTGACCTTGCGGATCCCGATAGTTACTGGGTACGACCTTATTCAGCAATTCAGAATCTACAGTCTGAGTCACGCCGGCCGCTTTGGCCCGGTGCAAACGGCCTGCATCGGTGGTGATCAGCAGATCCGCTGGGGTATTTCGTCCTTCACTCTGCAGCCGCTGCAGCAGAGCGTCCGCCTTCCCGGTCACCAGGTTGACCTCGATACCTGTCTCTTGAGTAAACCTGTCCAATAGTGGTTTGATAAGCTTCTCTTTACGTGCAGAGTAGAGATTAACCTCATCAGCGCTGGCCACCACAGGTAGCAATAGACTCAGCACCAGGGGAGCAAGGATGAGTTTGGAAAAAATTGACACGATAAGGTCTCCTTTGGGAGTATTTTGAATGGCATATGCAAATGATAACGATTTTCATTTGATTTCGCAACATCCCCCCCTCCCAAATTTGCCAACCACCACAGAAACGGCGTTGAGGATCGGTAGATAAGCATGAAACAGCGAGAAAAGCGCAACGGTCTGACCCTGGTTCACACCGGTGACGGAAAAGGTAAATCTTCCAGTGCCTTCGGCATGGTGTTTCGCGCTGCCGGTTGGGACATGAAGGTATTGGTGATTCAGTTCATCAAGGGCAAATGGAAAACCGGGGAACAGCAAGCTGCTTCCCGGTTTGACAATATCGAGTGGCACGCCTTGGGAGACGGCTTTACCTGGGATACCAACAATCCACAACAGGACCAGCAGACGAGCCGGGAGATCTGGTCATTCTGCCAACAGAAAATCCTCTCGGAAGCCTATGACCTGGTGGTCCTGGATGAGATCAACTATTGCTGCAGCTATGGCTGGCTCAGCGGTGAGGAGATTGCCGATTTCATCAAACACTCAAAACCCAAATGGGTGCATCTGGTACTGACCGGACGGCAAGCACCGGAGGAGGTGATTGAGGTTGCTGACACGGTGACGGAGATGGGGCTGGTCAAACACGCCTTCGAGCAAGGAATCAAAGCGGAACAGGGGATCGAGTTTTAGCGGCATTTTGTGGGGCAGGATCCTATTCTGAGCTCTGATAACTCTGACCTGGTGGTGCCGGTTGAGCATTCGGTGGGGCATGGCCCCACCCTACCGGTTAATTCACAGTGTAGGGTGGGGCCATGCCCCACCTAAAACTTTACTAACGCTAAGCCACACCCAGGCAAGGTGGACCTATTTGAACCACGGGGGAAGTCATAGCTTGCGCTAAAAGCCTTCTTGAAATCACAGGCTTAGCTAAGATTGCAGCGACACTAATATCAAATCTTAGAACCGGATCGGTGACTCAATCACCATCAAAAACCCGGCCGATTCCACCAAGCACGGATCCTTCACCCTTGTCTGAACCTCCGCCAGAAGGCGCATTGGCCAGGATACGATCCGCCATGCGTGAGAAAGGCAGGCTCTGCAACCAGACTCTGCCATGCCCCTTGAGGGTGGCAAGAAACAGCCCTTCCCCACCGAACACCATTGACTTCAAATTACCAGCACGCTGTATGTCATAGTCGATGCCATCGGTAAATCCCACCAGACACCCGGTGTCCACACGCAAGGTCTCACCGTTGAGCTGTTTTTCCACGATGGTTCCCCCGGCCTGGATAAACGCCATGCCGTCACCTTCCAGGGACTGCAGAATGAAACCCTCACCACCAAACAGACCGGTGCCAATCCGCCGATTGAAAGCGATATCCACCTTAGTGCCGAGCGCGGCGCAGAGAAATGCATCTTTCTGACAGGTCACCTTCTCACCCAGCTTTGCCATATCCAGGGCGACGATATTGCCTGGATAGGGCGCCGAAAAAGCTACCCGCTGCTTGCCTGATCCACGGTTGGTAAAGTGAGTGGTGAATATGGACTCACCGGTAAACACCCGCTTGCCGGCAGAAAACAGCTTACCCATAAACCCCTCATCCGGATTGGAGCCATCCCCCATTTTGGTTTCGAAATCGACACCCTCCTCCAGATAGGTCATCGCACCTGCTTCGGCTATCACCGTCTCTCCCGGATCGAGTTCCACCTCGACCAGTTGCATCTCCGAACCCAGAATCTCATAGTCAACTTCGTGACAGCGCATTGGCAAAACTCCTGTAATTATTCGCTCGCAAAATCAGTTATCTTCAATGAATCCACCATTTACCAACCTGGTGAATCAATCAAAGCATCCCTATATCATAGTCAGTGTCTTCTTCAACCTGTAATCCTTAAGGAACCTCTGACTAAGTCTGAGCCGAACAGATTGTCGATCAAAACGTGCCGGTTCGAGGTACAGATCGCACCTAGTAGCCGGCTATTGCAAAGATCTGTAACGCAGAAGCGGTGCTTTTTGACCACAAGATGTCGGTTCATGACTTGTTCCGAGGTTCCTTTAAGCCACACTCTATAAAGCATTGTTATGGAACAATGATGAGAAATGTGTGACAAAAGAGAGCGAAGCATTTAAAAAGTTTCCATAGCCATCATGGCAGGGTTAACAGGCCCGAACCGACTGCCGTATACAATGACAAAAATTAACAGATCAGATTCACAAAATATAGAATCCTCAACCATTGAAATCGTTCATAAATCAGAAGCTGTCATGACTCACCATCGTACTCTTAGCTGGCTATTCCTCGCGGCAACCACGCTGACGCTGGAACTCGCGGCACTCTATTTCCAGCATGTCATGTCACTTGAACCCTGTGTGTTATGCATCTATCAGCGTGTCGCTGTAGGCATACTCTTCATCGCTTTCCTGACCGGCGCCATCGCCCCCCATCTTTCAATCGTACGTGGGTTCAGCTATCTCATCTGGTCTGCGGGGGCACTCTGGGGGCTCTATCTGGCACTCAAACAGTCCGGGCTTCAGCTGGGTATCATTCCACCATCCATGAGCTGTGATGTGAACGCCAAATTCCCGGATTGGCTGAAACTTGATGAGTGGTTTCCCACCATCTTTCAAGCGTCGGGTTTCTGCGATGATATACAGTGGCAATTCATCGGCCTCAGCATGGCCCAGTGGTTGATCGTCATCATGGCAGGCTACCTGCTGTTACTCTCGCTTTTTATCTTTTTGGACATACGTGCCAGAGTTACCAGAACAGCATAATCAACAATCTTCCAGCTGTTCACTGCCCAAGTAGGCTTTGTAAAACTGCAGTGCGGCCCGCCCGCTCTTTGAGCCTCCTCTCGCCATGGCAAAATGTTTAGCGGCTTCGTGCAGCCGCTCTCGGTCACCGGTAAAATCCTTGAAATAGTGATCGATAATAGCCAGGTAACCCTGCCAATTGACCGGATAGAAAGAGAGCCATAAGCCGAACCGATCAGAAAGCGCCAGTTTCTCCTCCACAGTATCGCCCAGGTGAAGATCCCGCCCTACCAGCACCGCATCCTGGTTATCCTGCATCGACTCCGGTAGCAAATGGCGGCGATTCGAGGTTGCATAGATCAGTACATTCTCCGGTGGTGCTTCAATTGACCCATCGAGCACGCTCTTCAATGCCCGGTAGGAGGCTTCACCCTGTTCAAATGTCATATCGTCACAAAACACGATGAACTTTTGCGGCAGATCCCTGATCTCATCGACGATTTCCGGTAACTCCACCAAATCGTTTCGATCCACTTGAATCAATCGCAAACCCTGGCGCCAATAGTTGTTCAACAGAGCTTTGATCAACGAAGATTTACCAGTACCACGAGAGCCCCAGAGCAGAGCATTATTGGCTCCATCACCGTTGAGAAACCGTTCGGTATTCTTGATCAACTGGCGTTTCTGCTCATCGATACCAACCAACTGGGAGAGCATGATTGGATCGATGCGCTCAATCCCTCGCAGGTAGCCTTTGCGCGGACGCCAGACAGCGGCATTGATCTTCTGCCAGTCAATCGACATGATTCAGTCACCTTATGTTATGGAAGGGTTGCTTCAACCGATCCTTATTACCAAACCAACGCTCATACCCATCACATGGATCTCCGACTATCCGTGACACAGACCATTGCTCGGAGCTTTCATCAAAGCTTCACATTCCACAGGTTAGAATTCAACTCTAACCGAAGAATTGCGGCAGGTAGAGAGACTTCACCAACCCGTTTGAATGATCATGAAATGGCTCTACCTATCTATTGGCTCACTATCCATCCTGAGTGGCCTGATCACCTTCCTGCTGCCGGTGCCCATCGGGGTGCCACTGCTCTTGATCGGCACGCCGATCATCATGCGTCACTCCCCGACCGGTCGGCGCTGGATCATGCACCTGCTCAGACGATTTCCAGCCTTGCGGAAACGTATCAAGAAACATGAGGCGCGCATTGCCAAACATCTGGGCGATGATCAGTCCTGATGACGCTTAAGCGGGGCTCTGAATAAAAAGTTCAGCTGTTACTGATCCGCTACCACAACACAGTTTCGCCCTTTTGCCTTGGCCTCATAGAGTGCGTAGTCAGTACGTTTCAGACAGTTGTCCAAAACCTCACCGGGCTGGTACAGGGAGACACCGAAACTGGCGGTTACCACCAGCTGTTTATCAATCAGTGTCATCGGATTGCCGGACAGATCATCACACAGACGTTGAGCCAACAGTCTGGCTTCCGCCAGTTGGGTTTCCGGGCAGAGAATCATAAACTCTTCACCACCCCAGCGACCCAGCTCATCCGCCTCACGAATCCGGCTTTTGAGTTGTTTGACGATATATTTCAATACCTGATCGCCGATATCATGACCGTAGCTGTCATTGATCTGCTTGAAATGATCCACATCCAGCAGGATGATGCAGAAGCTCTCTGAACCCCGTTCGGTCTGTGAGACCACCTGATCCAGACGCCGGGTCATGGCGCGGCGGTTCAGAGAGTTGGTCAGATAATCGATGCGTGAAGTCTCTTCAAGCATCTGTTCAACATGCTTTCTTTCTGCGATCTCCCTCAACAGCTTTTGATTCGTTTGCACCAGTTCCATGGTACGGCTCTCGACCCGTTCCTCCAGGTCATCGTGAGCGTTGCGAAGTGCCATCTGGTTGGTCTCGATCTGTTGCTGTTTGACCTCCAGTCTTTGCGACATCAAATCAAAAGCACGCGCCAACTGATCGATTTCATCACCATTGGCCTGATTACCATTTGACTGCTCATCGGGGGCTATCCTGGCAAAACGGGTGGTCAGATCGGTGATCCGACGTGTTAGATTTTGCGATAAAAGCCGGCTGAATATCATCGCCAGGATCACAGACAGAGCCAGTGACAAAAAGCCGGCGAGTCGAATCTGTTCGAACTTCTTCTTCACCTCATCGGCTCGCATATCGATACCGACCAGATAGTCATCATTACCCGCCTGTACCGGAGAGTATCCAGATAGGAACACTCCCCAACGATCTTCTGCCAGCTCCTTGTCGACCGAGGGACGAAGAAATCCTTCCATCAGGGTAGCGATATCAGGCTCATAGATTTCACCCGGGAAGGCCGGTTCCTGCATGTCCGAATCCAGTACAAAGGCCGCCTTGTCATCCACCTTTCTCATCACATAGATAAAGGCGATATCGGGATTGGTTTTCACATAACTGCGGAGTTGATTGACGTAGTGCTGATAGTTGGGTGATGTCATATCCTTCTCTTCCCTGATCTGATCCAACTGTGCATCCTGCAGACTGCTGCTGATCAGGGAAGCACTATTCATTAACCGCGACTGCAGGGCATGCATCAGATTTTCGATGGCGCTATGGTAGAAGTAGCTGCCGACACTTCCGGAAACCAGAATAATGGCAGCAAAGTGGCTTAAAAACAGTTTGGTCTGGATGGTGAATCTCATAGGGAAGCGTTCTAGCTATCTTCTTACAGCGCGGCTAGAGAGGCACTCTAGTGGGCCATGCGGTTAATTCGACGACGCATTTTTAGCGCGATTTACTGAAGCAATTATTTTCTCGGCACTTTTTGTCCAACGAAATGGTTTAGCGCTGTATTTATTGTGGACTTTCACATATCG